>JBNMJP010000129.1:0-5543 GCA_050873905.1 Jutongia sp.
ACTTAAAACCCCGCACAGATCGCGATTGGATAGAAATGTCTCAACGGGAAACCTCTGATGCACTCACTCATATTCTGACCAAGGGCGAGCTATCCTTCTACGGAATTCAGGATATCCGTCCCTCTTTAAAACGACTGGAGATCGGATCCTCTCTGGGAAATCATGAGCTTTTGGATATTGCGCTGCTTCTTTCCTCCGCTGCATCCGTGAAGAACTACTTCCGCCAGGCACTCCGGGAAGATGACTCCACCGGTGATTCCCTTAACGAACGCTATCAGCTGATCGAACCGTTATCTCCTCTGATGCAGGAGATCCGTCGATGCATTCCGGAACATGATGTCATTGCAGACGACGCTTCCACCGGACTCGCTCAGGTACGCAGACAGCTAAAGCTGACCAACGACCGTATCCACGAACAGTTAAACAGCATTCTCAATAGTTCTTCCCGGAGCATGCTCCAGGATTCCATCATCACAATGCGAAACGGCCGATACTGTCTGCCCGTCAAAGCCGAATATCGTTCCTCCTTCCGTGGAATGCTTCATGACCAGTCTGCAACCGGTTCCACGCTTTTTATTGAACCTGCTGCTGTCGTGAAGCTAAACAACGATATTCGCCAGCTGGAGCTCCAGGAGCAGGAAGAGATCGACAAAATTCTTGCAGATCTGAGTAATCTTGCTGCGGAGCAGTCCTTCTTCCTGGCACAGGATTACCGGGTTTTATGTGAACTGGATTTTATCTTTGCCCGTGCCATGCTCTCCAAAAAGATGCGTGGTACACGGCCTCTTTTCCCGGCAGAGGGATATATCGAGATCAAGAAAGGACGTCATCCTCTGATCGATCCCAAGAAAGTCGTTCCTATTGATATTCATATCGGAAAAGACTTTTCTCTTCTGGTAGTAACCGGACCAAATACCGGCGGCAAGACAGTTTCACTGAAAACCGTAGGCCTTTTTTGTCTGATGGGACAGGCCGGTCTTCATATTCCGGCATTTGATAACTCCTGTCTGAAGATTTTTGATGAAATCTACGCTGATATTGGTGACGAACAGAGTATCGAACAGAGCCTGAGCACCTTTTCTTCTCATATGGTCAACACCGTATCAATTCTGGAAAAAGCAGATGCCAACAGTCTGGTGCTTTTTGATGAGCTTGGTGCCGGTACCGATCCTACTGAGGGGGCTGCTCTCGCCACAGCGATCCTTGCCAATCTGCACAAACGAGGCTGTCTGGTGATGGCAACCACGCATTACAGTGAGTTAAAGCTGTACGCCCTGCAGACACCGGATGTTCAAAATGCCTGCTGCGAATTTGATGTATCAACCCTGCAGCCAACCTACCGTCTGTTGATCGGTATTCCAGGCAAAAGTAATGCATTTGCCATTTCCGGCAAGCTGGGCTTATCCCCGGAGATCATTGAAGATGCCAAAGACCGTGTTTCTTCCGATGCACAAAATTTTGAAGATGTCCTGAGCGATCTCGAAGCATCCCGGATCAAGCTGGAACAGGAGCACAAAACGATCTCTGAGAACCGCAAAGAAATTTCACAGCTCAAAAAAGAACTTCGTGAGAAGACAGAGAAGCTGGAGCAGTCCCGCGAAAAGATTCTGCAAAATGCCAATCAGGAGGCAAGCCGTATCCTGGCAGAAGCAAAAACTGTGGCAGATGATACCATCCGAAAATATACCAAATGGGCCAAAAGTGACCGTCATATCCAGGAGATGGAGAAGGAACGTGCCGAATTACGGAACCGCATGAACAAGCATCAGAACCAGTCCGGAAGCAAACCTCAAAAGAGAAAAAAGAAATCCATCAAAGCTTCTGATCTGATGATCGGTTCTAACGTTCATATATTAACCTTAAACGCTGACGGTACAGTCAGCACCCTTCCGAATGAAAAAGGGGATCTTTTTGTACAGGCCGGCCTCTTACGAACACAGGTCAACATCAAAGATCTGGAACTGCTTCCGGAAGAAAAACCAAAGCAGACAGAGAAACGTCACAGCGGAAGCGGAAAGATCCGTATCGACAAGGCCGCTTCTGTTCATCAGGAGGTAAATCTCATTGGCATGACCGTCGATGAAGCAATGCCTGTATTAAATAAATATCTGGATGATGCTTATCCGGCACATATGACACAGGTAACCGTGATACACGGCCGAGGAACCGGAGCACTCCGTAAGGCTGTCCATCAACAGCTTGCCCGTTTAAAATATGTAAAGTCTTATCGCCTTGGTGAATTTGGCGAAGGGGATATGGGAGTTACCATCGTAACTTTCAAATAAATCAAGGAATGAAATGGAGAAGATGAAATGGCTGAAAAACAAAAAATTTTAATTGTAGACGATGACAATAATATCGCTGAGCTTGTAAGCATGTATTTGGTAAAGGAATGCTTTGATACTTACATTGCAAATGACGGGGAAGCCGCTCTGGCTGCCATCACAAGTTATCAACCAAATCTTATTGTTTTGGACATTATGCTTCCCGGCATCAGTGGATACGACGTTCTCCGGGAGCTTCGCAAAACATCGAACCTCCCTGTCATCATGCTTTCTGCCAAGGGCGAAACCTTCGACAAAGTTCTCGGACTCGAGCTTGGCGCTGATGATTATGTAATGAAACCCTTTGATACAAAGGAACTGGTTGCCAGAATCAAAGCAGTTCTGCGCCGCTATACCATAGAATCATCCGCACAGGAAGCCGAAACGATTCCAAAAGAATGTGTTACTTATCCTAACCTGATCATCAATCTCACCGACTACTCTGTTTACTATTTCAAACAAAGAGTAGAGATGCCCCCAAAAGAGTTGGAACTTTTCTACTTCCTTGCTTCACATCCAAATCAGGTATTTACTCGTGAACAGCTTCTAGATCATATCTGGAGCTATGATTACATTGGAGATACCCGTACCGTAGATGTCCATATCAAACGACTTCGTGAAAAGTTTTCCCAGCCTGCCGAATGGAACATCGCCACGGTATGGGGTGTTGGTTATAAATTTGAATATCACGCATAAATCACAACTTTGAACGGAGAATTTCCATGAAACTATCAATTCGTTCTATTTACGTTGCCATCTATCTGCTTCTGGCAGCGGTAATGTTTGTACTAATACATTTTCTTGGAGTTCATCTGATATCGGACTCCCTTATTACTGAACGAAAAGCGGCACTTTACGAAGAGGCAAGTGCTCTTTCGAAACGATATTTTTTTAATGTCAGATCCATTGACGCATTTGATGACCAGACAGAATCTACTCTGCGAGAACGTATGTCTTCCCTGCAGACCATGAGTCATGCCCGTTATTTTCTGGTGGACGGTACCGGAAGGATCTCCGTAGACTCCGCAGAACAAAACAGCCTTGAGGGACAAAACTTCAACGACTTAAATCCTACATTCTTAGACAGCGATACCTATATTGGGCATCTCAACAGCTCATATCTTCCAAAAGAATCCCTGTCCATTATCTATCCACTGTCTGGTGACCATGATATAAACGGGTATCTTGTCATTATGACCTCCCTAAAAGAACTTCGTATCAGCGCCCGCCATCTGACAAAGAGTTTTCGTATATGCTTTGTCCTGTTTTTTCTGGTACTTCTGTTTATTTTGTTGGAATTATACTGCCTGACACTGCATCCGCTCCGTCAGCTTTCCCTCACGATCCGGGAATATTCCCAGGGACACTTTAAGACAAAAATGAAGAATCTTCCTCTCCGGGAATATGACTCTTTGACAACAGCCATCCATAATCTGGCATCCTCCAGCAAAAATGCCGGTGCTTATCAAAAAGACTTTGTAGCGAATGTTTCTCACGACTTTCGATCTCCTCTGACCAATATCCGGGGATATATCGGAGCCATGCTGGACGGTATGATCCCACCTGAGACTCAGGAAAAATATCTGAAAATCATTTTAATGGAGACGGAACGTCTGACGAAACTAACAGAACAGCTTTTAGAAATGAACCGCTATGAAAACAATGGTATTATCTTAAACTACAGTGCCTTTGATATTAACGAAGTCATCCGCAATGCTGCATCCAGCTTCGAAAAGCGCTGCACGGAAAAAAAAATCTCCATTCATCTGATTTTCAGTGCTCCATCCCTGTATGTAGATGCCGACCGGGACAAAATATCGCAGGTCATCCAAAATCTCATTGATAATGCAGTAAAATTCAGTTCCCCGGATTCTTCTATTGAGATTCAGACCACGATCCAGAAGGATAAAATTTTCGTCACAGTCAGCGATCACGGTATTGGAATCCCGGAAGAAAGCCTTCCGCACATATGGGATCGCTTTTATAAAACAGACGTCTCCCGTGGAAAAGATAAAACCGGCTCCGGTCTTGGGCTTGCGATCACCAAGGAAATTATTGATGCCCACCATGAATATATTCATGCCACCAGCATTTTGGGAAGCGGCACTGATTTTTCATTCTCACTGCCACATCATGCATCGGGAATATAATGCTTTATTTTGCTTTATAATCTAAAAGAGGAATCTGCCAAAACAGATTCCTCTTTTGTTTAATAATATATGATTCCTATTCTCTTGTACCAAGTACGCGGGCAATCTCATACTCATACTCGTCAATAGACTTGGTCATTGCAAATGCCTCATCTACATCCACATCATAAATTTTCCCGCTTTTATATCCGATCAGACGGTTCTTTCTCCCCTGATCGATGACATCAACTGCATACGCACCCATCATGGAAGCATAAAAACGATCTCTGGCAGTTGGGCTTCCACCTCTCTGCAGATGTCCAAGGATCGTTGCTCTTGTTTCAATGCCGGTTGCTTCCTCAATTCTCTTTGCCAACTCGTCAGAATGACCCACACCCTCTGCATTGACAACGATCTGATGTGTCATACCAAGCTCTCTGTTCTTATGGATCTGCTCCAGAAGTGCATCATAGTTATTGTCAAACTTCTCCGGCAGAAGAATCTCCTCTGCACCATTTGCAATACCGCACCACAATGCAATATATCCGGCGGAACGTCCCATAACCTCAACAACGCTGCATCGCTCATGAGAATTTGATGTCTCACGAAGTCTGTCAATCGCCTCCATTGCGGTATTGACAGCAGTATCAAATCCAATCGTATAATCAGTATATGCAATATCCAGATCGATCGTACCCGGAATACC
Organism: Jutongia sp.; assembly: GCA_050873905.1. GTDB lineage: Bacteria > Bacillota > Clostridia > Lachnospirales > Lachnospiraceae > Jutongia. The sequence continues at coordinate 5,160 of JBNMJP010000129.1, forward strand.
GATAATATTAACACCAAATTTGGACAGATTCTTCGCTCCGGTAAAGGAACCGTCTCCTCCAATGACGATCAGCGTCTCGATTCCCATCTCCTTGCAGATCTCTGCCGCTTTCTTTTTTCCTTCTATCTCACGAAACTCTGCACTGCGGGCTGTAAACAAAAATGTACCGCCATGCTGCAGTTTTTCTGAAACATCCTTAAAAGTTAATAAATCCATCTCTCTGTGAAGAATACCATTGTATCCTCTGCGAATACCATAGACATCGTAGCCTCTGGTAATACCGGTACGAACAACCGCACGGATGGCTGCATTCATGCCCGGCGCATCTCCTCCACTTGTAAGTACTCCGATCTTTCCTTTCTTTGTGCTCATTTTTTCCTCCAT
>JBNMJP010000130.1:0-5522 GCA_050873905.1 Jutongia sp.
CATAATCGAAGTTCCTCCTTTGAATAAGAATAAATAATTGGCACTTCGATTATACAAAAATACTATGCCGAAAAAATGGAAAATATCAGCATTTTATAAGCATCAATCAAAAAACTTCGGCATAGTTTTTTCTTCGGCATAATCAGAATTATGCCGAATACGGGATAACTCGGATCAGGGCAGCCAGTTTACTAGCGATAAATACATTGACTTCATTCGCGACAACGGAATCCGTCAGAGTATGGATGGTAAAAGTCGCTGGGCAGATAACATCATGATTGAGCGCTGGTTCCGAAGTTTCAAGTATGAGGAAGCGTATCTCACAGAATATGCCAATCTCAAAGAAGCAAGAGAAGCAATTGGCAGATACATCTACACATATAACTTTGAACGATGCCATCAAGCCATAGGCAATAAACGTCCTGCTGAGGTATACTATCCGGCAATGCTTCTGGATGAAGCCAGAGCAGCCGCATAATATAAATTGGGGGAGATGCTGCACTACAATCTCCCATGTAACTCGTCAACATATCAGTTCATTATAAAAATATCAAATTTTTGTCTTGACAACTGAGCCACTATATAATCTTCCATTCTTCAATTTCTTACTTTGTAAAAATATCTAAACAAAAAAACAGTACAAAAATGTACTATTATTGTTAGTACAATTTCGTACTATTCTCCAGCAGCTTTTCCGATATCTCCTGCCTCTGTTTCTCTATAAAATTAGCCGGCATGTAATCCTCCCTCTGATCAATCCTCAAACTGATCCGGATCCAAATATTTAATCACCTTTGCCGGATTTCCTACCGCTACGGCATAATCAGGAACATCCTTCGTTACCACCGAAGCTGCCCCAACGACTGCATGCTTTCCAACACTCACTCCCGGAAGAATCGTTGCTCCCGCTCCAATCCATGCCGCTTTTTTGATCAGTACCGGCTTGCAGGTCAATACTGCCAGATCATAAGGATCATGATTATTAGATATCAGCTGCACATTCGCAGCAATCTGCGCTCCATCCTCAATAGTGATCCCGCCCCTGGCCATCGCCAGAAGATTGGAATTAATAAACACTCCTTTTCCAATTTTCATGGTGCTGACGCAGGCCCCTTGAAGAGGTGCAGCCACAAAACTCCCTTCCCCCAGATTATCTCCAAACAGTTCTTTTAACAGTTGATTATATTCCTCGGTAAATGGCATGGTATGATTTAACTGAAACAATACCTTTGCTGCTCTCTGATTTTCCGCTGATCCATCTGGATTTGGTATCCGCATATCTACTCTTGTCTCTTTACAATTCATCTTTTATTCCGCCTTTTCATATTTTCACATTACCAGCATCAATAATCAATTTATGAAATTCATCTAATGTGCTGTGCATTCCTTAATCACATGCTCAATCACATAGTCCTGCTGTTTCTCTGTTAATCCCGGAAAGATCGGCAGACTCACTGCTCTCTCATAAAATGCCTCCGCATTCAGACAATGTACTCCTGCATAACCGTTTCTCTGGTAATAAGGATGTCTGTAAACCGGTATGTAATGCACATTTACACCAATCCCCGCCTGACGCAGTCCATCAAAAACTTCTCTCCTGCTGCGTTCCATCGTCTGTATCATATATAAATGCCAGCCGCTCTGACATCCCTCCTGCTGCCATGGTGTCTTGATCTGCGGTATATCCGCAAATGCCTCATCATATTTCTTTGCAATCTGTCTCCGACGCTCCAGAAAACGATCCAGTTTATCCATCTGGCTGATCCCTAAGGCACAGGAAATATCTGTAATCCGGTAATTATATCCCAGCTCCAGCTGCTGATAATACCAGCCTCCCGGATCCGTAACGTCTCCACGAAGCATATCTGCAGCCTCCTGCAATGCCGGATCCGTGGACTGCCTCAGCTGATCCTCATACTGCTGCATCATATCGTTATCTCTGGTAATTCCATGGCTTCTGTACAAAACCAGCTTGCGGTATAGCTCTTCATTATCTGTAACGATCATGCCACCTTCTCCTGTCGTCACAGGTTTCACCGGATGAAAGCTAAAACAGGTCATATCGGCAATGCTTCCAATCCTCTTTCCTTTATAGGATGCTCCCAGTGCATGTGCTCCATCCTCAATAACCAACAGATCATGCTTATGTGCAATTTCCAGGATTGCATCCATGTCACATGGCTGCCCGGTATAATGTACCGGAATAATGGCCTTTGTCCGGGAAGTAATCTTTCGTTCCAGCTCCACCGGGGAAATATTGTATGTATCCGGGTCAATGTCTGCAAATACCGGCGTTCCACCACAATAAAGCACACAGTTAGCAGACGCCGCAAAAGTAATCGGCGTCGTGATCACCTCATCCCCCTCGCCAATTCCTGCTGCCAGACACGCCACATGAAGAGCCGCTGTTCCATTGCTCACTGCCACAGCGTACTTCGCCCCCACATAATCTGCCACTTTCTTTTCAAAAGCTGCCACCGCCGGTCCCGTTGTCAGATAGTCCGATTTCAACACCTTCACAACCGCCTCAATATCTGCGTCATCTATTGATTGTCTTCCATATGGAATATACATAATGTCACCTTTCCTTTTCACTGATCTGCTTGTTGTAAGTGTAACACGATTTCACCGGAATCACAAGAAAAAAACCAACCATACCATCTCAACATTTCAGAGAAAATACAGCTGATTTGTGGTATACTGCATTTAGAATATTCTAATATCAGAATATATCCCCCGGAAAGGCAGGTTATCGTTATGATCGGATTTCGCGTTGACGCAAATGAACAAATTGCTACCGGACATCTTGTCCGCTGTATTTCTATTGCCACAGAGCTTATCAAAAGAGGAAAAAAGTGTATCTTCTTCCTTGCGGAAGAAAAAGAAACGGCACGTCTAAAGGCTGCCAATATTCCCTATGTAATACTCCATACTGACTGGAGACATATGGAATCCGAATACGATATATTCCTTCCACTTCTAAAGGAATATCCTCTGAAATGGCTGGTTGTTGACTCTTATCAGATCACGCCCTCTTATCTTGCCACCTTAAACCAAAGGATCCCTGTATTATATCTCGATGACATGGAGATCGATACCTATCCGGTCTCTGCTGTGCTGCACTACGGTCTCCGCACGGATTATGATGACTATTTCAAACGCTATCTCGGCACTGACACAAAAGTGCTGGCTGGCACAAAATGTTCTCCTCTCCGCGAGGAATTTCAGACACCCACAGCCCCTGTTATCCGGGACAAAAGCATTCTGATCACAACCGGCGGCACCGATCCTTACCATGTGTCTCTGCAGATCCTCTCAGCCTGCTTAGACCATAACAAACAAACGAATGCTGTCCCTGACTCTCTAAATGGCTTTTCCTTTGACGTAATTGTAGGAAGTATGAATCAGGATGAACCACAGCTGCACGCTATGGCTGCCCGTTTTCCACAGATCCGGCTTCACAAAAATGTCAACAATATGAGCTACTACATGCGGCGAAATCAACTCGCTGTGTCAGCTGGCGGCACAACTCTTGATGAACTCTGTGCCTGCAGTACGCCCACGGTCTGCTTTTCCTTTGCAGACAATCAGTTAGCAGGCGTTAAGCAAATGGGTAGCCAGCATATTATGCTCCACGCCGGAGATGCCCGTTTCGATCCCGTTGTATCAAACATTCTCCATGCATTGGATGCATACCTCACAAATGATGACCTGCAAAAGGAGTATGCTTCCCGTATGAATGCATTGGTAGACGGTCAGGGAGTACAGAGAATTGCAGAATTTTTAGAACATCAATAATTCTGTAGTTTCTATGTTTAATATATCGTACCCTTTCCCTTGCTTACCTTTTCTCCATGCTCTCCACAATTTGCTGCACCTGTTCCTCTGAAATGGACAATTTCTCCGCAATCTCCGGAACCGCCATTTTCATATCAAAATACAATATTTCTATTTTGCCCTCTATTTTTCCCTTTGTCTCGCCATCCAATACGCCCTCATTATATCTCTCCCGATATTCCTGCTCCAGCGTCATATAATCCAACCTCCACTTCTCGTTCCGGCGGACCGACTGCACCGCCTCCTCCAATTCTCTCGTGAAGTCATCGGTTGCTTCCTGACCGTCGATATAATCCAATAACCGCTTCATTTCCGGACGAACATCGTCCATCGTTCCCTTTGTATTTAAGATAATTTTAACGGTCTCATCCCCAAATGTCAACGATGGATCCTGTTTACACAAATATTCAAATGTATATAAATGACGTCCCTGTCCATAAGGATCAAAAGTGCAGATAAATATAACATAACTTTTCTTTAATTTATTATAATCACCACCCTTTTCCAGAATATTGAGATCGATCATTCCCTGATAGTAACGCATCCTCTTGGCCAGATTCCGTTTCATATGAATCTGCATCTCCAAATCAAATACCGTATTCCGGTCATCCTCCACATAAACATCCAGCCGCACACCCTTTGCCCCGGCTGACACATCGATCGTCTTCTGACTTTCCGGGTATTCCACCCGGCGTATCTTTATCCCAAGAATTGTTTCCAAAAATGGTTTGCAATACTTTGGATCCCGCATGATCTTTCCGAACATAAAATCATCCTGCAGCTCTAATTCTTCATATGCCTTTTCCATAAACTGTAATACCTCCTTCTGCCATACGCTTTTGTTTTCTACGTCTCATTTCTGTGCGTATCAGCATATCACGCAATGCCGATGTTTGTCTATTGACATTGTCTACAAATGCGTCCCATCGTTTTTATATGGTATTACATATTTTAGAATGAAGTGTGAAATTATTTTTGGACATAATGCATAATCATCATTTTATCAGATTCATAATCTTATCCCTTTCCCCCCTTTCCTCGAATGACCGAAACTGTTATAATATAAAATATCGTTTTAACATTAAATTCATTACATTGGGAGGGTCACCATGAAAATATTAATTCCCGACTGGAAAAGCTTCGGAAGAGATGATATCCGGGAAGCGCTCATAAATCTTGGAAACGAAGTCATTTTCTATCAAAAGGAACCACGAAATTACCGGCAGGATCCCCGATTTCGTTCCGAATTACGCAATTATATAAAAGAGGAACATATTGATCTTATTTTTTCCTCCAACTACTACCCAATCCTCTCTAATGTATGCAATGATATTAAAATTCCCTATGTTAGCTGGTGTTATGACAGCCCCCTGGTGCTGACATACTCTGACACCATTTTCCATAGCTGTAATTATATTTTTATTTTTGACAGTCAAATGGTAACAGACCTCAAAGCATTAGGCGTAAAACAGGTATACTATCTGCCCATGGCAGTGAATCCAAAACGCTTATCCCAACAAACCATTTCTCCGGAGCATAGGAAGCTTTTGGATGCAGATGTCTCCTTTGTTGGTTCGTTATATAACGAAAAGCATAACTTATACGACCGTTTTTCTAATCTTCCTGCATATACAAAGGGATATCTGGAGGGTATTATGGCAGCTCAGCAACAAATTTATGGTCAG
>JBNMJP010000131.1:0-5509 GCA_050873905.1 Jutongia sp.
AGAAAGTACCGCTACACCGGCAAGCAAATTAAAAACAACAACGACCTCAACCGGAAGCGGTGATGAAAACTCCGGGGGAGTATCTACAGTAGCAGCCAATGTGCTTCCGTCGATCGTAGCCATTGATGTAACGGTTCAGGAAAATACACAGGATGTATTTGGCAGAAGCTATTCTCAGGAATCATCCGGCAGCGGTTCCGGTATTATCGTGGCACAGGATGACAGTAATCTTTATATTGCGACGAATAATCATGTGGTACAGAATGCAACAAAGGTATCTGTAAAGTTTAATGACGACAGCACATATACCGCAAGTGTCAAGGGAACCGACACAGACTCCGATCTGGCGGTAGTTGAGATCCCGATGAAGGATCTGTCCAGTGACACCCGGAATAATATCAAGGTGGCAACCCTTGGAGATTCCACCAAGGTAAAGATCGGAGAACAGTCGATTGCTATCGGTAATGCGCTGGGTTACGGTACTTCCGTTACGGTTGGTTATATCAGTGCCGTTGACAGAGAGGTTGCCTCTGAGGATGTCAATATGAAGCTGCTCCAGACAGATGCTGCGATCAACCCTGGTAACAGTGGTGGTGCTCTTGTGGACGACGAGGGCAAGGTCATCGGTATCAATTCTGCAAAATATTCGGACACCTCTGTAGAGGGAATGGGTTTTGCGATTCCAATCTCCACAGCAGTTCCGATCATCAATGATATTATTGATGCACAGCAGGTATCTGAGGATGAACAGGCATATCTGGGCATCAAAGGAACTGATGTTTCCAGTGAGATTTCCCAGTATTACAATATGCCGGAAGGAATTTATGTAGGTAAGGTTACAAAGGATTCCCCTGCCGGAAAAGCCGGTATCAAGACAGGCGATATCATTGTGAAATTTAACGGAAATGAGACAACAACCATGGATGGTCTGAAGGATCGCCTGGGACGCTGCAAAGCCGGAGATACCGTGGAGGTCGTTGTCAAGAGAGCCGATAACGGTGATTACAAAGAAGTTACCATGAAAGTAAAGCTTGGTAAGAAATCAGATTCCACAGAGGATCAGAGCAATGACAGCCAGAGTGGAAACAGCAGTCAGAACGGTTCCCAGGGAAATAACGGAAATCAGAATGGGTGGGGCTCATTCTTTAACTAAAGGAAACGCACCATTTTGAAAAAGCCGCATACCATAATCTATAAATTGTTTGTGCAAAAGAGGATACCCATAGAGGCGTCCTCTTTTTTGTACAGAAAGGGCAGGTATCATATGAAACGTATCTGGAAAAAGACGCTTTGCGTTGGTATGACGGCAGTGATGATGGCGGGTGCTTTGTCGGGCTGCGGTAAGCAGGAAAAAGAGCTTACAACCATCCGTCTCAACGAGGTGGCACACTCGATCTTTTATGCACCGCAGTATGTGGCGATTGAGAAGGGGTATTTCGAGGATGAAGGAATTGCATTGGAGCTGACCAATGGAATGGGAGCAGACAATGTAATGACCGCTGTGGTTTCCGGGGAGGCAGACATAGGATTTATGGGTTCCGAGTCCTCCATTTATGTGTATCAGGAGGGAGCAAAGGACTACATTGTGAATTTCGCCCAGCTGACAAACCGTGCCGGTAACTTCCTGGTGGCAAAATCAAAAGATGATTCCTTTGACTGGAGCAAGCTGAAAGGAAAAACAGTACTGGGTGGCCGGGACGGCGGCATGCCGGAGATGGTATTTGAATATGTATTAAAGAAAAACGGCATTGACCCGAAAAAAGATCTGAAAATTGTAAAAAATATTGATTTTGGTCTCACCGCACAGGCATATGCTTCCGGTCAGGGAGATTATACGGTAGAATTTGAACCGTTTGCCGCTTCTTTGGAGGCTGACAAAAAGGGTGTTGTTGTGGCATCTCTCGGAGAAGCCAGCGGGGATGTTCCTTACACGGCTTATTCTGCCAAGAAAAGTTATATGAAGGATCATCAGAAGGAGCTTCTTGCCTTCACGAAGGCGGTACAGAAGGGCATGGATTTTGTGCAGAGTCACACCCCGGAGGAGATTGCCAAGGTGATCGCTCCGCAGTTCCCGGAGACGGATGAGAAGGCTCTGGTTACCGTGGTAAAGCGTTATTACGATCAGGGAACCTGGAAGGAGAATCTGGTCTTTGAAAAAGCCAGCTTTGAGCTGTTACAGGATATTCTGCAGGATGCGGGAGTATTGAAGGACCGCTTGTCCTATGATGATCTGGTAGATACAAAGCTTGCAAAGGATGCAGCCGGAAAATAAAGCATACATGATGGCTTTTTGACAGCGGACCGGGTATGCGTGAAGGATTCATTCTTGCCATAATTCCCCAAATGCGTTATAATGACAGATACGAAAAAATGTGCAAAGAACAGGGAATGAGGCATTATGCAGAAAAAATACACAAACGAGATTCTGAATCTCCTACGGAGTATACAAAATATTGACTATATCACTCCGGACGAAATACCTCAGATTGATTTATATATGGATCAGGTGACGACATTTATGGATGAGCATTTACGTTCTTCCAAGCGCTTTGAGGAGGATAAAATCCTCACCAAGACCATGATCAACAATTATACCAAGAATAACTTGCTGCCGCCGCCGGTCAAGAAGAAATATTCCAGTGAGCATATGCTGCTTTTGATCTACATTTACTATCTGAAGAACTTTTTGTCCATCAATGATATCCAGAGTATTCTGAATCCGCTGACGGAGAAGTTTTTTGGAAGCGAGGACGGATTATCTTTAAGTGATATTTACCGGCAGATCGTAGAGCTGGAGCAGGAGAACATCAATTCACAGGCGAGAGACATCATCCGCAAGCTGAACAAGTCAGGGGAGGCCTTTGCAGATGTAGAGGATCCGGAGGAGAAAAAGCTTCTGACGACATTTGCGTTTATCTGTATGTTAAGCTTTGATGTCTGGGTAAAAAAATCCGTTATTGAGAATTTGATCGATGATACACTGGGAGACAAAAAGAAAAGTAAATAATGATATGGATCAAACACCGGAAGTCACGTTCCGGTGTTTTTTGCATATAATGACAGGAAGGAGACTGGTGATCGGAGAAAATCGATGAGAAGGGAGTATCGTGTCAAACCGGTGAAGCATAAGCACGAAAAAAAGATGAAGACGGAACCTTCCATGCGGGATCCTGTAGTATCAAGAAAAATATCGGGAGTGTTGAGCCTTTCGGAGGATATTCTGGCAAAGGCTCCGGTAGTGACCAGCTTTGGGAGATACCGGGTATGTATTGAGAATTATCGTAGTATATTAGAATATCAGGAGGAGCAGATCCGGATACAGACGAAGACCGGAAAAATCCGGATCGCCGGGAAAAGGCTGGGGATTGCCTACTACCGGGAGGACTGTATGTGTGTGGTAGGAGAGATTCATTCCATAGAATATCAGTAACAGACATTAAGGCAGCAAGTGAGAGAAAGGACAGCTCACATGGAGGAGCAGGAATGATACATAAAATTTTGATCTGGTGTGGGGGTTATGTACTTGTGCGCCTGCCGGGAGAGCAGGCAGAACGGTTTATCAATATCTGCCGGACAAAGGGAATTTTCTGGTGGAAGGTCCGGTGGCAGCGCCGGGGGCAGTATGTATATGGCTGTATGAAAAGAACGGATTATTATAAGCTGCGCCCTGTGGTACAAAAGACGGGAGTTTTCCCTGTGGTAAGGGGAAGAATCGGTGGCTATTTCTGGCTTCGGAAAGGAATGGCGAGAGCCAGCTTCTGGTGTGGGATTTTATCTATGCTGTGTATTTTGTTTTTGCTGGCTGGAAGGATCTGGGGGATTGAGGTATCCGGTCAGTCGTACCATACGAAGGACAGCATTCTGCGCTATCTGGAATCGGAGAATGTGTATGGCGGGATGGCTGGAAAAGATGTGGTATGCAGCGAGATTGAGGCAAAGCTTCGAAAAAAATATCAGGATATTGGATGGGCATCGGTAGAAAAGTCCGGGAGCAAGCTTTATGTGCGGCTGGACGAGGTATTGCTGCAGAAAAAAAAGCATAAGAAGCCGCCGGCAAGTCTGGTGGCAGAAGATTCCGGAACGGTATTAAGCATTGTGACTAAGACTGGGACAGCAAAGGTCAGAGCCGGTGATCAGGTGAAAAAGGGACAGAAGTTGATCTCTGAAAAGGTAAAGATTGTGGGAGATAATGAAGAGGTGGTGGCAAAAAAGCACGTCCGGGCGGCAGGAACGGTGGTACTGCAGTCTGTGTATCACTATGAGGACAGTCTGAAAAAAAAGTATCAGAAAAGAGAAGAAACAGGGAAAAGTCGTGCGATATATCAGATAAATATAAAAAAACATGATCTTTTTCTATATAATCCATTAAAAAGTTTGGAAAGTTACAAAAAATATGATATAATCCGTGAAGGTGGGCAAGTATGCCCTTTTCTGTCATATCGTTTTCCAGTTTCTATCTGGAAGAAGACATTTCGGGAGGTGCGGAGGGAAAAGGCGCACTATTCCAAAGAAGAAGCGTCAAAGATCCTTACCGGCCGGTTTGATTATTACCGGCAGCAGATGACAGAAAATGGATGTTATGACCTGGAGGGTGAACTGGTCATCCGGGAACAGGGGGACAGCTTTGTGGGAGAGGCAGATATTGTCTATTCCAAAAAGCAGAAGAAATATCAGCAATTCTAGCGTTAATTTGGAGGAAATATATTACATGTCGATTATGGAGACAGTTATTGAGATACCTGCCGAGCATGAAAAAAACATCTTTGGCAGTTTCGATGCGTATATCAAAAAGATTGAACGGAATCTGAATGTTACGATGGTTGCCAGAGACGGTGGCTTGAAGCTGGTGGGAGAAGCTGCCAGCGTGAAAACGGCAGAAAGCATATTGATGCAGCTTCTGGAATTATCCCGCAGAGGCAATACCATCACAGAGCAGAATGTAGATTATGCTCTGGCACTTTCCATGGAGCACAGGGAGTCTGAACTGGTGGAGATTGATTCGGATATCGTATGCCGTACCATTCAGGGAAAGCCGATCAAGCCAAAGACCACCGGACAGAAGAAATATGTGGATCAGATCCGCAAAAAGATGATCGTATTCGGAGTAGGACCGGCAGGAACCGGAAAGACATATCTTGCCATGGCGATGGCGATCGAGGCATTCAAGCGGGATGAGGTCAGCCGCATTATTCTGACCCGTCCGGCAATCGAAGCAGGGGAGAAACTGGGATTTTTGCCCGGAGATCTCCAGAGCAAGGTGGATCCGTATCTGCGGCCGCTATATGATGCACTTCATCAGATCATGGGTGTGGACAGCTATCTGAGAAACGTGGAGAAGGGACTGATCGAGGTGGCACCTCTGGCGTATATGAGAGGCCGTACTTTGGACAATTCCTTTATTATTCTGGATGAGGCGCAGAATACCACACCGGCACAGATGAAGATGTTTCTGACACGAATCGGATTTGGCTCTAAGGTCGTCGTAACCGGAGACCAGACACAGAAGGAT
>JBNMJP010000132.1:0-5494 GCA_050873905.1 Jutongia sp.
AGGTTTCACAGCGTTTCAGATCCTGCTCTATGATCTTAACGGAAACGCCCATCGGCAGAAGCTGCTTTGCAAGATAGTATGCCGCTTTGCTGCCACCAATGATCATAGTGCTTTTGGCCTGGTTTGTTTTGATGCCGATATCCTCCAGAAAGAAACGACCGTGCCCTTTTGGTGCTACGAAGGAAATCTTGTCCCCTCCCAACAGCAGGGAATCACCGGATGGAATATACATGGCACCGCTTCTCTCAATACCGCAGATTAAAACGCTGGTATTGATCTTTTTGCTGAGTAAGGCGACACTCATGCCATCTAATATATTATTTTCCGGAATCTGTATTTTGATCAGCTCCGCCTGGCCATGGGCAAAGGAGTTGACCTCCAGTGCCGTAGGAAGATAGAGAATGCGGGAAATCTCCTTTGCAGCCTCCAGTTCCGGATTAATGATCATGGCAAGACCAAGCTTATCCCGCAGGTATGCTGCCTCACCGCTGTAATCCGGTGTGCGGACCCGGGCAATCGTGGAACAGTTTGCCACCTGATTTGCTACGGTACAGCACAGAAGATTTAATTCGTCTGATTCCGTTACAGCGATCAGCAGATCAGCAGAGGCGATACCGGCATCCATTTGAATGCGGTGGCTGGCACCGTTTCCGGCTACGCCCATGACATCATAAATGCTTCCGACCTCCTGAACCTTTTTGGCATCCTGATCAATGATCGTAATATCATGTCCCTCTTTGACAAGCTGTTCGATCAGTGTAAGTCCTACTTTTCCGCAGCCAACGATAATAATATTTAATCCCTGTTTCGCCGGCTTCTTTGCGATTAACATAAATCTTACCTCCCAAAACAAATACCCGGACGACACACGAAAAACGTGGAAGCCAGGATGACATATCTAAACACTCTATACTATATTCTTTTTTTACGCAAGTTTCAAGAAAAATTTATATGGAATCATAAGACGGGATTTCCCGCATAGGATGAAGTAAGGTATGAAATGAGGAGAAACACTCAGTGGAAAAGAAAAAATATGAAAAATATCGGTTAGGTTCTTTGTCGGAATGTCTGGAGGAAAGGGCAGTGCTGCTGGCTCAGTATATGATCGAGCATAAAGCAACGGTCCGGCAGACGGCAGCAGTATTTGGTGTCAGCAAAAGCACAGTACATAAGGATCTGACGGAAAAGCTTCCGGTTATCAATCATGCTCTGGCATCACAGGTCCGGGAGGTGCTGGATGTCAATAAATCGGAACGCCATATCCGGGGGGGACTTGCCACAAAGGAAAAATATCTTTTGAAAGAAAAAGAACAGGAGAAATACCGCAATGCATATTGAATGCAGGGGAGTTTCTCCTGTTCCGCAAAGCTCTCTGTCAGAGCTTGAAAACTGTTTTGTTACTGTTTCTCATTGATAGCACGGATCGTTTCCTGGATATCTTCCCAGGTCAGCTGGTCTGTGCTGAATGAGAGAATGGAATGTAAAGGGGTATCGTTATACATTGCCCGCATCATCATGGCAGTACCGCCGCCCATGCTGTCATCCTCTTTGTCAGCGGAATCAATAAAACCGCTTTTGACCATCAGATCGTCAAGAGGAGACGGATCGTTTGCGTGATCATATACATCCCCGCAGGAGGTGATGTCCGTTACGATAAACGGCAGCTTCTGATCATTTTCCAGATGAAGCGTCAGACGCTGACGCACATCTCTGGAGGAAGCGGAGAGTAACAGTTCATAATCTCCGGATGGTGCATACCAGTCATGGATCTGTGTATTGTAATAAGCAAAGGAACGTGCATCCAGTTCCAGAGTGACAGTTTTTGTCTCTCCGGGCTCCAGTGCGATCTTTGCAAAGTTACGAAGTTCCTGTTCCGGACGGATCGCATCGCATTTGGCGTTCTTTACGTAAAGCTGGACAACCTCCTTGCCGGATACATCACCGGTGTTTGTGACATCTACAGATACCAGGATCTGGTCCTGCGGTCTGGCGGTGATGGAAGGGATCACATTTGGCTCAGAGCCCTCGGCTGCATTTGAGGAGGAACTGCTGACGGACTGGCCGTTGACGATCAGCTTGGCGTTGGAATATTCAAAGCTGGTGTAGCTGAGACCGTAACCGAATGGGAAAAGCACATCCATTTCCCGCTTGTCATAATAACGGTATCCGATAAAAATACCCTCACTGTAATGAGACTCGTTCTGTGCTCCCGGGAAATTCAGATAGGTTGGATTGTCCTGAACGCGGAGCGGGAAGGTCTCTGCAAGTTTGCCGGATGGATTTACTTTGCCGTAGAGCAGATCCGCGGCAGCAGCACCGCTCGCCTGACCGGAAAGATACATTTCCAGTACACCCTTTACCTCGGAAAGCCAAGGCATACGGATTGGGGAACCGTTGTGCAGGACAACCACAGTATTTGGCTGTACCTTGCAGATCTCATGGATCAGACGATTCTGGTTTTCCGGCATGTCCAGATGAGTCCGGTCAAAGCCCTCGCTTTCAAAGGAATCCGGCAGTCCGGCAAAGATCACAGCAACTTCGGCGGACTTTGCAGCGTCAATGGCTTCTTTTAACAAAGCTTCGTCTGTTTCTTCCTGCTCGGAACAAAAGCCCTTGCTGTAGGTAATGTTTGGATTACCCCTCAGAACATCCAGTGCACTTTCCACGCGGAAACAGTTGATATGACTGGAGCCGCCGCCCTGAATACGGGGAACCTCTGCAAACTCTCCGATCAGTGCGACCTTCTGATTTTCCTTCAGAGGAAGGATTCCATCGTTTTTCAGAAGAACAGCACTGTTGCCTGCCATTTTACGGGCAAGCTGATGGTGTGCTTCCTTATCATAGGAAGCGTTTTCTTTCTTATTAAAATAATATTTATCTACTGCAGTCAGGATACGTTCTACGGTTTTGTCCAAAGTATCCATGGAAACCGTGCCGTTTTTGACTGCCTCTACGATCTGTTTATCGGTTTCTCCGTGACAGTCCGGCATCTCCAGATCCAGACCGGCATTTATGGATTTCACGCGGTCATTCATGGCGCCCCAGTCTGTCATAACAAGACCTTCAAATCCCCATTCATCCCGGAGCACCTTATTTAACAGCCAGTCGTTTTCACAGGAATAGGTGCCGTTGATGCGGTTGTAGCTGCACATAATGGTCCATGGCTGTGCTTTTTTGACCACACGCTCAAAGGCGGCAAGATATGTCTCGCGAAGCGTACGCTCGTCTACCTGGGCGCTGACATTCATACGGCGTGTTTCCTGGTTGTTCGCCGCAAAATGCTTGAGGCTGGTTCCGACATTCTGTTCCTGGACACCGTTTACAAAAGCGGCGCCAATTTCTCCGGCAACGTAAGGATCCTCGGAGTAATATTCAAAGTTTCTGCCTCCCAGAGGGGAACGCTTCATATTGATACCCGGTCCCAGAAGAACGGCAACATCCTCTGCCTGACATTCCTCTCCCAGGGCATTGCCTACCTCCCGTACAAGGTCGCGGTCAAAAGAGGATGCCATGGAGGAAGCCGTAGGAAATCCAACGGCAAGAATACTCTCTGCCCATCCCATATTGTTTCCGACCTCTTCCTGCTTGCGGAGTCCGTAAGGTCCGTCCGATACCATAATGCTCTTTAAGCCGACCCGGTCCACTGCCTCTGTGTGCCAGAAATCTGCGCCGGAGCAAAGGCTTGCTTTTTCCTCCAACGTCATGTTCTGTATCATTTTTTTAATGTTCATATATGTCTCCTTCCTTATTATATATAAATTTTATAGAAAGAAATTATTCAATAACCTGGAAAAGCTTGACAACCATCAGATTAGATGGTAAGATGGAAAATGCACTTATTGTGGCACCCTATAAACTAAAACTGATATAAGATATATTATATCATAGTTTATGAGGATTGAAAAGCCACAAAATACTCTACAAAATTAAGGAGTGAAACGGCGATGGAGAAAAACAGAATACGTCCGGTAAAAGTAGGCAATGGTGTGAGAATGAGTTATGCCCATCAGGGAGAAGTTCTGGAGATGCCAAACCTCATTGAGGTGCAGACCAATTCTTACCAGTGGTTTTTGGATGATGGTCTGAAGGAAGTATTTCGGGATATTTCCCCAATCTCTGACTTTGGCGGTCATCTCAGCCTGGAATTTGTTGATTTCAAGCTTTGCAGAGACGAGAGCAAGTACGATATTGACCAGTGTAAGGAGAGGGATGCTACTTATTCCGCACCTTTAAAGGTTAAGGTTCGTCTGCACAACAAAGAGACTGAGGAAATCAAGGAACACGAGATCTTTATGGGTGAATTGCCTCTTATGACAGCGACAGGTACCTTTATCATCAATGGTGCTGAGCGTGTTATCGTAAGTCAGTTAGTACGTTCCCCAGGCATTTACTATGCGATCGGTCATGACAAGATCGGTAAAGAGTTATTTTCATCTACAGTAATCCCGAATCGTGGTGCGTGGCTGGAGTATGAGACGGATTCCAATGATGTCTTCTTCGTCCGTGTAGATAGAAATAGAAAGGTTCCGATCACTGTATTCCTGCGTGCTCTTGGACTGGGCACCAATGCAGAGATCAAAGAGCTTTTCGGTGAGGAGCCAAAGATCCTTGCAAGTATCGAGAAGGATACAACAGAAAATTATCAGGATGGTTTGCTTGAGCTTTACAAAAAGCTTCGTCCGGGCGAGCCACTTTCCGTAGACAGTGCCGAGAATCTTCTCAATGGTATGTTCTTTGACCCAAAGAGATATGATCTGGCAAAGGTCGGAAGATACAAGTTCAATAAGAAACTGCACTTCAAGAACCGCATCGTAGGATGCAGACTGGCAGAGGATGCAGTAGATACTGTGACCGGCGAGAAGCTGGAGGCAGGTACACTGATCACAGAGGAGATCGCAGTCCAGCTTCAGAATGCTGCAGTTCCTTATGTGATGGTTGAGCATGAGGAGCATGTGACAAAGGTTCTTTCGAACCTGATGGTTGACCTTCGTTATTATCTCCCGGATGTGGATCCAAAGAGCATCGGTGTGACAGAGGATGTATATTATCCGCTGTTAAAGCAGATCCTGGACGAGAACGAGTCCCAGGAGGATATCATTGAGGAGATCCAGTACAATATCTCTGAGCTGATTCCAAAGCATATCACCAAGGAAGATATCTTTGCTTCCATTAACTACAATATCCATCTGGAGTATGGCATTGGTAATGATGACGATATCGATCACCTGGGTAACCGTCGTATCCGTGCGGTAGGCGAGCTGCTTCAGAACCAGTATCGTATCGGTCTGTCACGTATGGAACGTGTTGTTCGTGAGAGAATGTCCACACAGGATCTTTCTTCCATCACAGCACAGTCTCTGATCAATATTAAGCCGGTAACGGCAGCCGTTAAGGAGTTCTTCGGAAGCTCCCAGCTGTCACAGTTCATGGATCAGAATAACCCGCTGAGTGAGCTGACTCACAAGCGTCGTCTTTCTGCATTGGGACCTGGTGG
>JBNMJP010000133.1:0-5456 GCA_050873905.1 Jutongia sp.
CGAGGCTGTTTCCTATTATACCGACAATGATCCAAAGGGCGAATATGTTCTGGTTCTCGAGGGCATTTCCCAGCAGACTCTGGATCAGGAAAAGCAGGACAACTGGAAGGAAATGGATCTTCAGGCACATATGCAGCTCTATCTTGACCAGAACCTTTCCAAAAAGGAAGCCATGAAAAAGGTAGCGCAGGACCGGGGTGTTTCCAAACGTGATATTTACCAGCAATTATTAGATATATAGTTTATATGGCATCAAATATTTTATGAAAACCCGGTGACAGTTACCGGGTTTTATCGGTTACGCCGGCATCTTCTCTCCCGCCGGCAGTTCATTTCATTGCACAGCATAATCTCTACCATGGGACGAAGCCACTTCTGATCGACTCTGTCCTTCTGTCTGCAGTAATGACAACATATTCCCGATGCCATACGTTCCATGGTTACCTTATCCGGATACTGATCATACATGGGACTTCCCTCGTATTCCATCTGATCACATACATTCATAACCATTCCATTTAGTTCCGTAACCTCCAGAGGGTAAAGATACTTCAAATCCCGAACCTTTTCTTCCTCCGGTATCTGTGCCAGCTCTAAGGGAAATGCCATGGCATTTCCCTTTGGATAATTGACTCTTTTATTTCTCATGATCTTATGTCCTTCCCTATATCAAACATACTTCATTTTTATTATATGGAAATCTTAAAATTTAGTGACTGTCCTTGCCTTTTTTTCGGGAACAATCTATACTAAAGACAAGAATGTTTGTATGATCAGGAGGCTTATTTTGAAATATTTTTATAAAGGTTTTGGATTATTTGTATTATTTTGTGCGTCCCTTTTTATATTTGGACAGCATATTCCCAGCATAAATGTGGGAACGGCGACAGCAACCAGTCTGCAGAGCTCCGCTTTTCCACTCATCAATCTTACGGTAAACAATTACACGATCAACACACTTCACGGCTACAGCAGTGAACTGGACAGCGGCAATATCCGGGAATCCATCACACCCATTGGAGCTGATAAATCCTTTGATGTGATCATTTCAGAAAATAATCTGAAGATCAAACGACTGGATTATGATCTAAAAGATATTGCCAATGACAAAAGCATCGACAACGGCTCATTATCTGCTTTTGACGAATCTACCGGAACAAAAACGGCACATCTGACACTGGATGCTGCAATGAATACCAGTACAGAGTATGGACTGGAAATTACACTTACGACAAATTACAGTAAGCGTATTCATTTTTATACCAGAGTAAAATATTACGATTCTGATTTCTTTTTGAAACAGAAACTGGACTTTGTCAATAAATTTCACAACGCAACCTTTGGCAAAGAAAAGGGATTTAATATTAACAATTACCTGGAAACCAATGGAAGCAATGATTCCACTCTGGCAAATGTAAATATTTATTCCAGCAAAAAACTGATCACCTGGAATAATTTAAAACCAAAAATGCTCTCCGCCTGTACTCCAACCATCAAAGAGCTAAATATTGAAACCGCCGCTGTGGAGCAGGTTTATTATGTCAAAGCAAAAACGAATACCGGTACAGAAACATATCAGGTAAAAGAATTTTACCGTGTACGCTATACCACGGGACGCATTTATCTTCTGTATTTTCAGCGCACCATGGAAGCTGTTTTTGATCCGGAGCTGACCTCCACCTCCCAGAGTGAATTTAAGATCGGTATTTCCAATGTAGACGATCTGAATATCTCCTCCAGTGAGGACAACAAAAAGATGGCGTTTGTGAGAAATGGCAATCTGTGGTACTACGACCTGTCCACAGAAAAACTGAATCAGGTATTTTCCTTTGTACAGGATTCGACCAATTATATTCAGGATTATTATGACCAGCATGATATTCGTATTATCAACATTGACAACGATGGCAATATCGACTTTGTTGTTTACGGTTATATGAACTGCGGCGATTACGAAGGACGTGTAGGCATTATCCTTTACAGCTATGATTCCAAAAAGAATCAGATCAATGAGCGTATTTATCTTCCGTTGGAAACAAGCTTCCAGCAATTAAAAGAAGATTTTGGTGACTTTTGTTATGTAAACCGCAAAAATGTATTTTATTTTTCATTATATGACAGGGTATATGCATATAATATTACTTCCAGACAATATACCGTTCTCACCCGCAATGCATCCAGTGGCAATTTTGCAATGCTGGAAAAGGCAAAATGCTTTGTCTGGTCCAATGCAACGTCCCAAAAACCGGCCACACGTATTACCATTCTCGATCTGGAAACAGAGCAGCGCCGTACGGTTTCCGCAAAGAAAAATCAGAGCATCAAGGTACTGGGATCCATTGATTCCAGTGTTGTATATGGTTTTGTAAGAAACTCCGACATATACAATTCCCAGGAAGGCGAACGCATTTCACCTGTTTATAAACTGATCATTGCAGACAGCCATGGCGAAATCCTAAAGGAGTATCAGACCAAAAATATTTACATTATAAAAACCGTTGTTGACAAGGATATTATTCAATTAAAACGTGTCCGGAAAATCGGACAAAAATTCAAAAAAATCTCTGATGACAGTATACAACATCAGCAGGATAACAAAGCCAAATCATTTGATCTGACTTCCAGGGTCACAGACAAAATGCTGACAGAAAAATATATCAGTCTGCCGGCAGGATTTTTGATGAAGGGGGAGCCAAAGATCACGTATACCAAGTATGTAATGGTAACAGAAAATACCACATTTTATATCAATAATCCGCAGAAAAATGCGGCAGATAAATATTATATTTACGCTTATGGCGGCATTACCGGCTCGAATTATGATGCGGGAACGGCAATCCGTCAGGCTGATGAGCAGATGGGTGTTGTAATGGATAACCGCAATCATATTATCTGGGAGCGTGGGGGAAAGTTTCTCAGTAATACCGTTTCTCTGATAGACAAAACTACCGTCTCTGGAAATGTTTCAAGCATGAAGGCATGCCTCCATATGCTGCTCCAGTCTGCACAGGTTACAGAAGATGCTTCTCTGTTAAAGGGAGCCTCTACAATGGATATTCTCAAAAAATACATTAGTACACCTGTCAATCTGACCGGCTGTACCGTAGATGAGATTCTTTATTTTGTCAGCAGCGGAAAACCGGTTATTGCCATGAAGAATTCCTCTCAGGCCGTTTTGATCAATTCCTACAATTCCAGCTCGGTAAGCTGGTTTGATCCATCAACAGGATCAAATACCAAAATGTCCTTAAACGGTGCAGAGAAATTTTTCGAGAATGCCGGATATGTATTTATCAGTTATATTTAACAAAACCAGCTATCAGAGAAACCTGTCAGCTTTAACCTATCAGCTATGTTTGCAGGTTTCGGAAAGGAATGGTGATTATTATGAGTAAACGCGTATTTTTAATTGTTTTGGACAGCGTTGGTATCGGTGAAGCACCGGATGCTGCCGATTTTGGCGATGTTGGAAGCCATACCGTTTATGCAGCATCCACTGACGAGCATTTTTACATGCCTCATATGCAGGAGCTTGGTTTCTTTGCGATTGATGGAAACCGCGTTCATGAACGTCATGAATGGGCCAAAAAACAGGTTACTCCTGCAGGTGCCGTTATGCGTATGCAGGAGGCTTCCCGCGGCAAAGACACAACGATTGGCCACTGGGAAATTGCCGGAATCATTTCACCAAAAGCAATGCCCACATTTCCAAATGGGTTTCCGGAGGATCTGATCCATTCTCTGGAATCAGAAACCGACCGGAAGGTTCTTTGTAATATGCCATATTCCGGCACAGAAGTTATTGAGAAATACGGCAAAGAACACATGGAAACAGGAAGTATCATCGTATATACCTCTGCTGACAGCGTACTGCAGATTGCCGCCCATGAGGATGTTATCCCTGTGGAGGAGCTCTATAAAATCTGCGAGACTGCCCGCAGACTTTGTCATGGGCCATACGCTGTAGGACGTGTCATTGCCCGTCCGTTTATTGGTACACCGGGACATTTTACCCGCACAAGCAGACGTCATGATTTTTCTCTGGTTCCACCGCGGGATACCATGCTGGACAATATAAAAAACGCTGGTCAGGATGTGCTGGCGGTGGGTAAGATCAATGATATTTTTGCCGGAAAAGGTGTCACAAAAATGACCCGGACAGAGGATAACGAAGACGGCATCAATAAAACACTGGCATATATGGACGAAGACTTCCATGGTCTTTGTTTCATCAATCTCGTAGATTTCGATATGAAATACGGCCATCGAAATGATGTGCCCGGCTATGCCGCTGCCCTCTCCTACTTTGACAAACGTCTACCGGAGATTATGGCCAAATTACAGCCGGAAGATATCTTAATGATCACAGCAGATCACGGATGTGATCCAAGCACACCATCTACAGATCACTCCAGAGAATATACTCCTCTTGTGATTGCCGGAGAACCTGTTCTTCCGGGTACCAACCTCGGCACAAGAACTACCTTTGCAGATATTGGCACTACAATCTGCGATTATCTCGGAGTACCTCAGAAGCTGGATGGGACATCTTTCCTAAAAAACATTCTGAAATAACGTCAATATTACCAATAAATTTTTTATCTAAGAGACAGATCATCGTAAAATCTGTCTCTTTTTTTGTCAAAATTTTGTGATGAATTACGGATAGTTTTTTTCCTTCGAATCCGCTACAATGAAATTGGTTTTGAGGTGAAGAAAGGAATTATTTATGAAAAAACATCTTTTCTTCCGAAATTTATTTATTTCAATTATTACTTTATGTCTGTTTTTTTCAGATAAAACATCTTCTTATGCCGGCTTATCCATATGGAATATGACTTGGAAAGCAACAGCGGCATCCCATAGCAATACCGATATCAAACACGCAAAAACACTTCAAAAGGGACAACGATATACCACCCGTGTTTCCTCCCGGTCATTTCATTATTACTGCATTCCGGAGCAGGAAAAAGAGGGAGAAATCACGATTGAAATTCTTTCTGTCAAAAAACTTTCTCTGTCCTTCCAGCTCTATGACGCAAAAGGAAATCTCTACCCACCGTCCCATTACACCATGGATTCTATCCATTATAAATTAACAATCCTCTATTATATTCCCGCCGGAAAAAACTATCTTTTCGGACTATATAATGACAAAACGGAGTCTCTGTCCTATGATATCATTTACCGGAGCAGCACCAATAAAAACAAAGATACAAACAAAAACACAAAAAAGACATTGAAAAAACCAAAAAATAAAGCAAAAACAATCACCACAAAACCGCCTGTAAACCATACAACATCACCTCAAAAAACATTACCAAAAATCAAAGTAACTCAACACACTGCAGCACCTGAAACTAACACCTCTAAGCCAATAAGACACAAGAAAAATATAACTAAAAAAAGAACAAAAAAACTTAGTACCAAAAGCAGGTCTAAAATAACCGATCACA
>JBNMJP010000134.1:0-5402 GCA_050873905.1 Jutongia sp.
CTCTGGCTCCGTCAGATGCTCCAAAACGGACTCCTCAGCCGATGAAGGGCGTAAAAGCACAATTAAAAATAAGCGACGATGGGAAAACAGTGCTTGGGGTAACAAATCAGGATACGGCGGAATATGTTGTTGTGCCAGACGGAGTTACAACTATTGGAAAGAGAGCATTTTTTTGGTGTGATCAATTGACGTATATTTTTCTTCCGGATAGCTTGACAAACATAGAGGATGAAGCATTTTACTGCTGTGTTGGGGTGACCTCGATAGAGATTCCTTCCGGAGTATCCCAAATTGGCTCGGAGGCATTTGGGAACGTCAACAATATAGTTTATAACGACACTGGATCTTATGGAGCTAAGGCTGTCAATGGGTATGTGGATGAGCAGGGACTTGTATATACGGACGAGACCCGGACTACTGTTGCCGGAATCTCTGCCAGATATAATGGTTCTGTGACAGTTGCGGATGGGACGCAATATATTGCCGAAGAAGCTTTTTCAGGTTGTGATATTACAGAAATTGTGCTACCGGATAGTTTGAAAGAGATTGGTGATAATGCGTTTAATTGTTGTAGGGATCTGGAAAATATACAGCTTCCATCAGGAGTTACGGAAATAGGAGAACACGCATTTGATGGATGCGAGAAAATTTCATCTTTGGTTATACCGGAGGGGATTACAGAATTAAAAGAGGGTGTATTTTGGAATTGCTATAATCTGTCAGAAATTGTCATTCCTTCGACAGTAACTACCATTGATTCTATGGCTTTTGCATGGTGCAGTGGATTGATACGGTTAGAGGTGCCCGAGACGGTAAACAGTATTGCCGAGGATGCGTTTTTTAAGATGCATAATGTTATTATTCAGGGGACAAAGTCTTATGGAGCGCAGATCTGTAATGGTTATGTGGAGAATAATATGGTATATACAGATTCCTCGTGCAAACGGCTGGTGGGATGCTCCAGCGCAGCACAAGGAGAGATAATAATACCGGATACTGTGACAAGGATTGATGAATATGCATTTGATCATTGCAGCTCCGTGGAAAAAGTAGTTCTTACGGATAATGTAACAAATATTGGAGCGTATGCTTTCTCTGACTGCAGAGCATTAACAGAAGTAATATTACCGCAAGGAATTACAGAGCTTTCAATGGGATTATTTTCGTATTGTTATAGTTTGAAGGAGATAGAGATACCGGAATCGGTTACAAATATATGCATAGATGCTTTTTCATCCTGCCGGAGCCTTACAGAGGTTCGATTGCCGGAATCGCTGGATTCTCTGGCAAGCGGTACATTTTCGGGGTGCGAGTCGTTGAAAGAAATTGTCATTCCGAAAGGAGTGAAGGAAATTGAAAGCAATTGCTTTAATGGATGTAAAAGTCTGGAGAAGGTTGTATTCCAGGATGGATTGCAGACTATTGGTTTTGGAGCATTTTGGGAATGCAGCGCGTTAAAAGAGGTTGATATTCCATCCAGTGTAACGATGATCGATGCCCTTGCCTTTGCACAGTGTGATAGTCTTACAACGGTAACCTTACACGATGGACTGAAGACGATTGGCGATAGAGCATTTTATCTCTGTACGAAATTAAATGACGTGGATATTCCATCTACTGTGACAAATATGGGACAGGATGTATTCCTTATGCGAGAGGATGAAGAGAACGAGTAACAGCACAGATTAAATGAAGAGCAGGAGGTTTTTAGAATGAAACAGATAAAAAAAGTGATGATAACAATGGTATGTTTAATATCTATGTTGGTTTTAATGGTGGTTGATTTTAAACCGTTTCGTATGGTAAAAGCTGCTGCGCCGTATAATGCATATATGTTTTTTCAAATGGACAATTATGCCTTTCGAAATCCATGGAATGAAAAAGAATATGGACTTTCATCAACAAAGATTAACTATTCTTCAGAGATCGGATATTGGACGACGGTTTTGCATTCAGTGAATGTTGATATTACAGATACGGTGATACAAGGAGATAATGTAGAGTATTCTGTAAAAATACAAGGAGCCGGGTGGAAGGAGCTTTCGAATGGATATGAGCCGGTGTCATATTTTAGAATGCTGGGAATTTCAACAGATATTCCTACGTCGTTGCATGGTGTAACGGCGAAAGCAACCTTGATCATTGATGGGAAAACGATTGCTCAGAATATTGCAGCACCTCACAAGGGGGATGATAAAGATTATTATCGTTTTATGGTTTGTAATGATTATGCACCGAACGATGCCACTGATAAAAGTCTGACATATGACTCGGATCATCCGTTGACGACAATTCCGCAGTCTAGTGTAGAGATACGTTTTACTATTTCCGGTGTGGGAGCGGTTAGCAGTACAGTTCCGGTTGCAAGTATGCCAGCAGAAACGAAAGCGCCTGTGATAACTAAGCCACCGGTATCCACCAACAAGCCTGTAACAAGCAAGTCGCCTGCAGCAACTCAAAAGCCTGCTTCTAATTCAAACTCTAAAACACAAAAGCTTGCGAAGAAAATAGAATTGAAAGATGAGTATGTTACGATTCGTGTAGGAGAAAGTTATCAATTGCTTTTGAAGAATGCAGAATCTCTTGATGTGAAGTGGCACTCAAAAAAGAAGAAAATAGCAAGGGTTTATTTAGGGGGAACGGTAAAAGGAAAGAAAATAGGGAAAACAAATATTATAGCCAGATATAAAGGGGAAAAATATGTGTGTCATGTAACTGTAAAAAAGAAAAAGAAGATAAAATATGGATCGATCAGTGGAAATATTTCGTATCACTATAATCAATACAAGGGATATGTACCGGATACGGGAGCACGCATATATGCTATTTCTTTAAAAACAGATCAGATTATGGGAAAAGCAACAGTAGATGGCAATGGATATTATAAGATACCACATCTTCCAAGCGGGAAGTATTATGTCTTAATTTCATCTCACGAATGTAACAGCGTTAAAGTCTTAAATGGTACACAAATAGATAATCTGGAATCGCGTTATGGGAGTGATAATATACGTCTCAATATAGGTGGCAGGATAACATATGAATATTGCACGGTATATGCAAAAGAGGAAACAACAGTAAGTTATAATTTTCCATATTCTGATTTTTGATGGTAAAGGGGGGTGAGAGCTTCTTTACATCCTCAGCGAATGAAGATAAACCCCCAGCAGATCCAGAGCAGTTTCCTGTTCACTGGGCGTGCACTGGTCAAACAGATCCAGAAGCTCCTGACGGCGTCTGGCGGTTGCAGCATTTTCTATGGTCAGCACATCGTCGGGCGTGATCCGGAGTGCCTCACAGATACAGAGCAGCGTTTCGATCTTCATATTGACCGTTCCACGCTCAATGTCAGCGTAGGTACGGTCTGACAGACCGGCAGCCTCGGCAACCTCACTCTGGGTCAGACCGCTTTTTTGCGGATGGACAGTAATTTATTTCCAATGGACTTAAAATCAAAGATAAGCATATATATTCTCCTTACTAGAAATCATGTGCACACTTAATAAAATTATACTTCCCGGTTTCCTTGACAAATAGGAGCTGCAATGTTAATTTACAGGAAGTGAAATTCTTATGAATTGCATTGCAAGGTAATGCGTGTTGTATTTTGACACGGATAAATGGCTATGTTACTATTAAATTTACAGTAATTACATGGAGAGAATGCAGCTCCGTCTGAAATCAGGCGGATATAGGAATACAATAAAAGGATACTGGAGAAGAATATGGTGGAGGAGAAGAAATACTGTTTCGGCTGTATGAAGCCGTTAGCCTGGGATGGAAAATGCACATTCTGTGGCTTTGACCGGGAGAACTATTCCGGGAAAAAGCATCATCTGCCCCTGGGAAGTACGCTGAATCATGGGGAATATCTTGTGGGCCGCGTGCTGGGGGAAGGAGGCTTTGGTATTACATATATAGGACTTCATACAACGCTGCAGATCCCGGTGGCGATCAAGGAATATTTTCCGGCGGGGATGGTGTGGCGTAAATGTGATGATACAAAAGAATCCTGGCGGGTGGAGCCGTTTACAACGGAAGCAGAGGAAATTTTTCACCAGGGTAAAACGGACTTTCTCCGGGAAGCGAGGGGTTTATCAAGGTTTGGGACGCTGGATGGCATTGTGAGAACCAGAAGCTTTTTTGAAGAGAATGATACGGCATATCTGGTGATGGATTACATTGAAGGAGACAGTGTCAAGGCGTATGTCACGGCAAACGGCAGCCTCAGACCGGAGCTTTGCTGGCAGATTTTGAAGGAGCCGGTTCATGCGTTGATGAAGCTGCATGAGGAAGGGCTTGTTCATCAGGATATCAGTCCGGACAATATTATTATCAATGTTTCCGGAAAAGGCACACTGATTGATTTTGGAGCAGTGCGTCATGCCAACGCGATTGATGACAAGACACGTACTGCCATATATAAACAGGGTTTTTCCGCATATGAACAGCTGGAAAAAAAGGGAGAGAGAGGACCATGGACCGATGTGTACGGGCTGTGTGCCACCATATATTACATGCTGACGGGCAGGCAGCCTCTGGATGCGACCGAAAGGGTATTTACGGATCGGTTAAAGTCGTTAGAGGAGTTTGATCTGGAGGTAGAACCGGAAGTACTGCAGATCATTATGCGGGGATTGGCGGTAGAAAGCAGTGGCAGACTACAGAAGCTGGATGAACTCTATGAGGTACTTTACCATGAAAAGATGATCCGGCCGGAGAGAAGCAGTGGACCGGCAGGATCGTTCCGCGATCATGAGGAGAAGCTTCCAGAGGGAAAGGGAGTCTTGACGGTTAAAATGGAGCGCAAGCTGAACCGGCTGGATCATCGACGCAGGGAGCGTAAAACACTTCAATGGCTTGTGGGGGGTGTGTTGTCTGCTTCTGGTTGCCGGTACGGCAGTGTATATCAAAAGTCAGGGATATTCTCGCGTTTTGTCTGGAAGAGGAGAAAGCACGACAGCGGTTCTGGCAACAAAAACACCGACAGGCACTTTGATACCGGCACAGGGACTGACCCCGGCATCAGAGGCTGCACCGACACCGGAAATTGTGCCGGTCAGAACTCCGGATCAGACAGCGAAACCGGCAAAGATAGTGAAACCGGCAAAGACAGCGAAACCGGCAAAGGCAGTGAAACGGGCATCGGAGAAGAAAACATCAGCAACGGGAAAGCATTCTTCCGACGCATCCGGGAAGAAAAAAGAAAACTCGGCTTCGGATTCCGTGCGTAAAACGGCAGTACCGGTGAGACATGAAACAGTAAAAACAACCAGGAAACCGGCTGTGAAGCCAAAGAAAACGGCGGCTCCGAAACAGTCCACTTCAAATTCTTCCGGGAAGCCAAAGATGGACGGAAGCATGACAACAGACATGGACGGTGATTTTAATGACTACTTATC
>JBNMJP010000135.1:0-5383 GCA_050873905.1 Jutongia sp.
GCCATATGAAGACTGCTGTACCATTTTTGTCGCAAAGCATCCGGTCACAAAACCGGAGCTTAAGATGCTTCATCGTTCCGAGGAGAAGCTTGTGGGTAAGATTGATGAGATGGTAAAGACAGCGTTGGATACCGTGGAGATCATTACGGTAGGAGAGTAGTGAAATTAAGATAGTTTGAAAATAAAATATGGCAGTTTGAAAATGATTTCAAACTGCCATATAAAAAAGGGCAAAGAAAAAGAGAACACCAAAGGTGTTCTCTGTACTTCTCTTCAATGGAAAACCTCAGGAATTCCTGAGGAAACTCATAAAGGTATGCAATAAATTACTCTACGATGTATGGAGCGAGAGTCTTAAGAATCTCATCGATGTTGTCATCATCATGGATGTTCAGATCGATAGCCTTGGAAAGATCCAGACTGAAGATTCCCATAATAGACTTTGCATCAATCACATATCTTCCGGATACCAGATCAAAATCAGTATTGAAGTTTGTTACATCGTTTACAAATGCCTTAACCTTGTCGATTGAGTTTAAAGAAATCTTTACTGTTTTCATAACTATTACCTCCTCATTGATTTTGTTCTTCTTTATACTAGACACAACGGAACAAAAAGTCAATATACAATGTTGCCAAAAAATAATACGAAAAACCCGTGTGGAATGCCATATTTTAGTAAAAACACCAAAACATGGTAAAAAATATGTAAATTTTATTGAAATAAAAAAGAAAAATGGAGTTCAAAATGAAAATTGCTTTTTTAACATTGGGCTGTAAAGTAAATTCTTACGAGACAGAAAAAATGAAAATACAATTTGAGACCGAGGGATATGAAATTGTTTCCTTTTCGGAAAAGGCAGATGTTTATGTGGTAAATACATGTACTGTGACCAATATTGCAGACCGGAAATCAAGAAAAATGCTTCACCGTGCCCGTCGGATGAATCCGGATGCGGTGGTTGTGGCTGCCGGATGTTATGTGGATTCTGCCCGCCGGAAGGGAGAAGAGGATGAAAGTGTCGATCTTTTTATTGGAAATGAAGACAAAGAAAATATGATCTCCATGGTAGAAAAAATCATGGAAAAAAAGGGGATTTTAAACAAAGAAAATTGTCCGGATCATTCCATGGGAGAAATGTCAGAAAAAGCAGAAAGAGAACTGCATACCAGGGCATATATTAAGATCCAGAATGGCTGTAACCAGTATTGTAGTTATTGTATTATTCCTTATGTCAGAGGAAAACTGGAGAGCCGTTCCGAGGAAGATATTTTGTCCGAAACAAAAAAGCTTGCCGCTGCAGGATTTCATGAAATTGTATTGACCGGAATTCATCTTTCCTCCTTTGGTGTGGACCGGGAATTTGAAAAAACAGATGCCAATAGTTTTGTGAAACTTCAGGGAAAATATCTGCTGGAATTATTGCAGAAAATGTCACGGGTTTCCGGAATCGAACGACTGCGTCTGGGATCATTAGAGCCGCGGATCATTACCGAAGAATTTGTGGAAAAATTAGCCGCAATTCCGGAGGTGTGTCCTCATTTTCATCTTTCTCTGCAGAGCGGATGTGATGCGACATTAAAGAGGATGAATCGTCATTATTCGTCAGAGGAATATCTGCAGGGAGTGGAGATTTTACGGAAATATTTTAAAGATCCTGCGATCACCACAGATATTATTGTGGGATTTCCGGGAGAGACGGAGGAGGAATTTCAGACGACCTGTGATTTTGCAAAGAAGGTGTCTTTTGCGCAGATTCATGTCTTTAAATATTCCAGACGTCACGGAACCGTTGCAGACCGCATGGAGGAGCAGGTGGATGAGCAGGTAAAAAACAGCCGCAGCGACAGACTGTTGGCGGTAGAAGCAGAGCTGGAAAAGCAATATCAGCAGAAATTTCTGGATCAGACACAGAAGGTTCTGATCGAGGAGCCGGTTCTGATCGGGGATGCAAAATATCTGGCAGGATATAATGAAAGATATGTCCGGATCGCTGTGCCGTATGAAAAAGGAATATGCGACGAAAGCCTTTGTAACAGTCTGATAGAGGTGCGTATTGACGGTTCTCTGGAGGAAGATATTTTGCTTGGAACATGGGAAAGGGCTTGTAATTTATAAAAAGATATATTACTATATTGAATAGATATGTGCTCGTGAAAGGATGGAGGTAGTGCCATTATGCAGGAAATCAATAACACACAATATTTTAACGTACAGAAGGATATGGATTTCGAGGTAAAGGATGTCATTGCCCGGATTTATGAAGCATTGACCGAGAAGGGATATAATCCGGTCAATCAGATCGTTGGTTACGTGATGTCGGGAGATCCAACCTATATTACCAGTCATAAGGGAGCGAGAAGTCTTATTATGCGTGTGGAGCGTGATGAGATCATTGAAGTGCTTCTGGAGGATTATATTCAGAATAATTTCAAATAATTCCAGGCAGATTATCGGAAGAGGGCTTCCGGTGTTTTCACAGAGTGACGAAAGCAGAGGAATGGAGGAAAAACAGTGAGGATCATGGGATTGGACTATGGTGATAAAACCGTAGGAGTTGCCATTAGTGATGAGCTGCTGCTGACGGCACAGCCTGTGGAAACGATTCAGAGAGAGAGACCGGCGAAGCTTCGCAAGACATTTGCACGGATAGAGGAACTGATCGGAACGTATGAGGTGGACCGGATCGTATTGGGGCTTCCCAAGAAGATGGACAACCAGGAGGGAGAGCGCTGTGAGCGGACCAGAGAGTTTGGTGATCAGTTAGCAAAACGTACGGGAATCGAGATCATATATCAGGATGAGCGTCTGACCACAAAGGAAGCAGATGCGGTATTAAATGAGGGTGGAGTCCGGAAGGAAAATCGAAAAGAGTATATCGACAAGCTTGCGGCATCGTTGATCCTGCAGGGTTATCTTGATATGCTCGCAAAGTAAGAATGGAGATCATAGATGCAGAGTATTAATTTTATTACGGATGAAGGGGAGGAGATTCCTTTTTATATAATCGAGCAGACTACATTGGCAGGAAAGGATTTTTTGCTGGTGACCGACAGCGATACGGACGAGGATGAGGCAGAGGTCTATATTATGCAGGAGATCAGTGATCAGGAGGATCAGACTGTTTATGAGTTTGTGGAGGATGAGGCACAATTAGAAGCACTTTCCAAGGTGTTTGCAGAATTACTGGACGACGTGGATATTCAAATGTAGAAGGATGCAGGGAGAGATGCCTGACAGACGGGAAAGAGGTCTGGAAAGGCTTTGCTTTTTTATGCAATTTTCTGGATTTTAATCAAATAATAAATAATAAATCGAAGAAAGGCAGGGTATTTCATTGAAAAAGGAAACGGAATCAAGTGCAGTACAGCACAAAGCAGCGGAGGGAGAAAAAGGAGCGAAACGGATCATCAGAAGAGGGAGAAAGCCATCCGCAAAGGCTGAGCGTGAAACGAAGGAGACGGCAGCAGAAAAGCCAAAGAGAACAAGAACCACCAGAACCACAAAAGCAGCCAAAGAGGAAAAGGAAAGTGTAGCAGCCAAAGCAGATAAAGCCGTTGCAGAGAAGGTACGTCGTATGACAGAAAAGTCAAACCAGAAGGCAAAGGGAAGTCTCATTGGTCAGGGACTTAAGATCATCCCACTGGGTGGTCTGGAGCAGATTGGTATGAACATTACCGCATTCGAATACGAGGACAATATTGTGGTAGTAGACTGCGGTCTTTCCTTCCCGGGAGATGATATGCTGGGAATTGATCTTGTTATCCCGGATATCACATATCTCAAAGAGAATATTGACAAGGTCAGAGGTTTTGTGATCACTCACGGACATGAGGATCATATCGGAGCGCTTCCGTATGTACTCAAGGAGGTCAATGCTCCTGTTTATGCGACTAAGCTTACCATGGGTCTGATCGAGAATAAGCTCAAAGAGCATGTGATGCCAAAGCCGGTCAAGAAAAAGGTTGTTAAATATGGTCAGTCCATCAATCTGGGCTGCTTCCGTATCGAATTTATCCGCACGAACCACAGTATTTCCGATGCTGCAGCGCTGGCAATCTTTACCCCGGTTGGAACCATTGTCCACACAGGAGATTTCAAGGTGGATTACACACCGGTACGGGGAGAGCCAATCGACCTGCAGAGATTTGCCGAGCTTGGTAAAAAGGGTGTTCTGGCATTGATGGCAGACAGTACCAATGTAATGAAGCCGGGCTTTACCATGTCAGAGCGTACGGTGGGTAAAACCTTTGATAATATATTTGCGGAAAATACAAAGCATCGTATCATTGTGGCAACCTTTGCATCCAATGTGGACCGTGTCCAGCAGATTGTGAATTCTGCAGTGAAATACGGCAGAAAGGTTGTTGTCGAGGGACGAAGCATGGTCAATGTCATTACCACAGCCACAGAGCTGGGATATATTGACATTCCGGACAATACGCTGATCGATATGGATCAGATGAAGAATTATGCACCGGAGAAGCTGGTGCTGATCACCACAGGAAGCCAGGGAGAGGCGATGGCAGCCCTGTCCAGAATGGCATCCAATCTTCACCGCCGCATCACGATCGAGCCGGGTGATACCGTAATCTTCAGTTCCCGTCCAATCCCCGGCAATGAGAAGAATGTTGCCAAGGTAGTCAATGAGCTTGCGGCAAAGGGAGCCAAAGTCATTGAGCAGGATGCCCATGTATCCGGACATGCCAGTGAGGAAGAGATCAAGCTGATCTATGCACTGACAAAGCCACAGTATGCAATCCCGGTTCACGGAGAGTACCGTCATCTGCAGGCACATGCAGAGCTGGCACAGCTTATGGGTGTGCCAAAGGAGAATACCGTGATCCTGTCCTCCGGTGATGTGCTGGAGATCGACAGTGAGCACTGCGCACTGGTAGGCAAGGTACAGGCACAGGGCATCATGGTAGACGGACTTGGTGTCGGTGATGTCGGAAATATTGTATTAAGAGACAGACAGCATTTGTCCGAAAACGGACTGATCATAATTGTATTGACATTAGAGAAGTATACCAATCAGCTTTTGGCAGGACCGGATATTGTTTCCAGAGGATTTGTCTATGTGCGTGAGTCCGAGTATCTCATGGACGAGGCAAAGAGCATTGTGTATGCGGCACTGGAGAGATGTCTGGACAATCAGGTATCTGACTGGTCCAAGATCAAGACAGAGATCAAGGACAGTCTCAGTGATTATCTCTGGAAGAAGATGAAACGTAATCCTACGATCCTGCCGGTTATTATGGAGGTTGAGTAGTCTATGAGTGGAGAGACGCAGCTTTTGATGGAACAGTTGATGGAAGCCGTAAAACGTACCCAGGAGTACAATCAGTACCAGACGCTTCTGGAGAGTGTCAAAAAACATCC
>JBNMJP010000136.1:0-5330 GCA_050873905.1 Jutongia sp.
CGAAGCCAATCCGGACTTAAAACCTCTACCTTCTCACCCTGACTCAAAAGCCACATCATGATTCCTTTGCCAAATACTTCCGCCTCGATTTCATACCATTCCGGCTGTTTTGACACAATTTTGGCAGTAGGCAGCCTGTCCAGCACTGCCTCCACACTTCCACCATAAAAACGAAATTTCACCCGTATCAGTTCCCCGCTATACATAAACTGAACTCTTTTGCGAAACTCTCCCTCCTCAAATCTCCCATTATACGGTACCTTGAATTTCTCGCCTGTCTCCCGGATGCTAATGATCCGATCCACCCGGAATACAGCAGGATAACTATACTTGTGTGCGTATTTTCCATTTGCCTCTTTCTCTATCAGAAACGCATTTAGATAAAAATAATACTCAGAAAATACAATTCCAACCGGCTCGATCATCCGCTTGGCGCATCCATCTGCAGCATCCGCGTCAGCCTTGTGATAACTGATCTCCAGTATATTATGGTTCCGTACGGCAACTCCCAGATTCCAAAGACACTCTCGGTCATAGGACGGATTGGTAAGCTCCACATAATGATACTTTTCGTTGGCAATAAGATCGGATACCAGCTTCATGTTGCGAAGTGGAACACATCCTTCCACTAGCTTGCCTAACAGCTCATCCATTTCCTTTTTACTGAATGCACGACTCTCCAGCAGAATCTTGCTGACCGCCAGAATCTCGCTGTTTGTCATTGCAGATCCATCGGAGCCTGTCATGGTAAAGCCTTTATGTACCCGGTCATATATGATTTCCCGGCTTTCTGTACTCCGCTCTGTCTTTTGATCCTCCAGAAAAGCTCTGATATCATCAATGTCCCTCTGTATGGACCGCTCATCCACACCGAACCGATTGGCCTCCTCTGCTTTGTTAATGAGTTTTCCTGCACACAATCGAATGTAAATACTCAACGTGCGGGAATTTTTGGAATGCTTGTTTTTCATGATCTGTTCTTGTTCTCCTGTACAAATTTCGTATTACATACCTATATCATACGCTTTCAATACGACACCATTTGTCATCCTGCTCCTATTTTCCCATGCAGTTGTCCCATTTTCTTTTAAATTTTGACAAAAAACAGGCGTCAGAGATATCACTTTACTCTCTAACGCCTGTTTTAATGATATTTTTTATCATGCCTGATCTTCTTCTAAAAGATCTGCAAAGCTGTCCATTTCCTCTTCCCGAAAACTATCCAGCAGTCTCTTGTCCAACACATACCTTTCATTCAGGGGTTCCATACTGCAGTCACTGAGAATGGTATTTGCCATGGTACAGAAATATTTTTGAGCTTCCAACGGATTTTCTTTTTCTCCTGTTTGCTCCTTTTTCCAATGATACTGCCGCCTTGTCACCTCCATAAGCAGTGGCAGAAGATCCTCTCTCTGAATCAGCAGACACCTGTTTTTCTGTTTCTGGTGCATCTTGACCAGAAGCTTTTGGGCCTGCTCTGCGGTAATCTCTCCCCGCTCCTGTTTTCCGGCATTTTCCATCGGCTCCTGCTGCAGTAATTTCTGAATCCATCCGGGACATGCACTGTCCGGGTCTTCCCCCTCCAGACATGCGATTGCCTGTGCCAGCCGTATTTCTCTCTCCTTTTGAATAGAAATCCCCACCAGATCCGAGATATGACGTTCTGTCATATAGGATAATCCATACAATTTCTGTATATCTGTTCTTTTTTTGTAATGAATATTTTTGCCGCACGGTCCACTCATTGCCGGAGAATACAGCTCTCGTAAGAGATCACGATTGCGCTCATGCTCCGAATAAACCATACTACAGTCCCGCCGTACCGACTGAAGCAATGCCTGCTTTTCCGGATTATTCCTAACTTCCACATGTCTGCTTATATTTTTCAAAAACCGGTGAATTTGTTCCTTTTCTACCGATTCCTTCATCGTATACGGAGCAATATCCTCCATATATCCCAGCTGCTTCAGATCGCTTAGCAGATTTTTTCGGATATTTCTGCGAATATCCTGAAGAAGCTGGGATTTTAACCGGTTAAAATGATCCAGTGTTGTTTTGGAATATCCTTTAAACATCTCAGCATGCACACACATTTCTTTCAGGAAGTGAACCGGATCCTTTTGATGCCATATTTCATAATATTCCCACAGCTTCGCCGTATGTGCCTCCTGTACCGGCACATATGCCTGACACATATGCTTCTCAAAGACAAGGATCATCCTGTCACATTCCTGCACGGTAAGCTGATGCTCCAGTCCATAATAATATATTGTTTCCCGGTAATCATTGATCTGCACTCCCGGCATTCTTAAGCCTTTTTGCAGATATTCATCCAGTTCCTTATGATCCAGTCCCAGCGCAAAAGCAAGCTGAATCATTTTTTCCCGGTTTGGTTCCGACTTCTTTCCCAGCCCAAACCATGCCCGGATCGTTCCTGCGGCCGCCACATTTTTTTGCTTTAATGCCTTTTGGAATCTGCGGCATGCTGCTCTTCTTTCATTTTCATTCCATTCTGTATCTGCCGTTCCCCATTTTTCCAATAGGAAACAGTCAAATCCATAATTTCCATCCATTCTATTCCCCTCATTCGTCCAGCAGCGCATCCAAAGAACCAACTACATTTTTCTTCGACTTTGTTTTCTTCTCCGCCGACTTTCCTGTCTGCTTCTCTCTTTTGCTTTGTTCTGTCCGTTTTACCGTCGGTGCCGTCCGGCTTATCTGTTCCGGTGTTGGTGCAGCCGTCGCAACCGGCTGTACTTTCCGACGAATGGTTAGAATAATGCGTTTTTGGTATTTTACCTGTTTGCCCGTAGGAATACTCTGTTTCAGGACAATTCCGTTTTTTCCGGAATATGCTTTCTGATGCCGGAGTTTTATCTTTTGAAAGCCTGCTTTTTTTAATTTCTTTTTTGCCTTTGAAACTGACAGACCTGTGAGTTTTGGCATTTTTCCAGTCACCTTCTCCGGTGTTGGAGTTACCGTTGCCTTCGGTGTCGCGGCTTCCGTAATAACAGGTGCCTCTGTTCCTGTTACCGTCATACCTCCTTGTCTGTCAGTCTGTCCGTGAATCCCATAAGAAAACCCTGCCCATATCAAAGCCAAAATTCCCATACAGATAACAGCTGCCAGCAACAACGCAGCTTTTTTATTTATCTTTTTCTTTTCATGACCGTGATCCCCGGAGGTCAGCTCCTGATACACCATTTCTGTTGTCACCTGTATATCTTCCGGTGTTTTTTCTCTATTTTCCCTCTCCCGTCTTTCCTCACTCTCCGGTTCCTCTGGCATAATATAGTCCTGCAGCTCTGTGTCTGTCATGGGCTCCTCTCCCAGAGCCAGAAGAAGCTGTCCCATATCAGCAAACCGGTCCGCCGCCAGCACAGCCATTCCTTTTTCAATGGCATCGCTCTGTTCCTGTGTAATCTCTACGCCGTCCAGCCTTGCCAGAGGCACCGTTTTATCTGCCAGCAGACGCTGGGTTGCCTCCTCCGGCATGATACCGGATATCATATAATACATAACCACACAAATGCTGTATATATCCGTCCACGGACCGATTTCTCCCTTTGCCCGGTACTGCTCCTCCGGGGCATATCCACGCTTGTACATCACCGTTATGGTTTTGTCGCTGTCTGCCATTCTTCTGGCTGAGCCAAAATCAACCAGCTTCACCATTCCCTTTTTGGTGACCAGCAGATTATCCCCACTGACATCCCGGTGGATCATATGATTTTCATGCATGACCTGAAGGGTATCCATCACCGGCCGCAGCATTCTGATCGTCTGCTCTGCCGACAGTCTGCCCTGATCTTTCACATACTTTTCAACGCTGCTTCCATCAATATAATCCATGACGATATATGCCGTATCATTTTCTGTAAAGTAATCCCTGACCACTGCCACTCCATCCAGCTGATTGAACCGTGCCAGATTCTTTGCCTCCTGTAAAAAAGCATTTAATCCCTTCTGGTAGGCCCCTTGCATATAAGAATCATCATAACAGTATACCCCCTGTGCATACTGTCCCGCAGCCGTTCTGCGTATGATACCTTTCGGATAGTATTCCTTGATGGCCACGGGTATGGACAAAGTCTGATCCCAGCCAATATATGTAATGCCAAAACCGCCTTCTCCCAATATCAGCCCCGTATAATATCTGTGATTCAGACATGTTCCCGGTGGCAGACAATATGGCGGTGTCTGTATCTTTTGGTTATCACAGCCGCAATACGAGCATACCTCTCCTTCTCTCAGGGGACGCATACAGCGAATACAGCGTTCTATTTTGCCTGTGGTCAATGGTAGTTCCACCCTTCTATAGCTTGATTTTTTTCATTTTTGTATATTCACTAAATCGTTTCTTGCCGGAACGATTTTCCCATGTTCGAACCTTACAGTACATGAAATCACCTGTTCTGGTATAACTAAAACGAAAGACACCGTGATATTTTGATATGGAATGAAGCTTTATGATCTGCTCTTTTCCGTTTTTTTGCAACACAATATCAATATGATCTCCACGATATTTTTGCAAAGTCAGCTTGAGATATCTTTTTCCGTCTGCATTTTCTGTTTTATATGCAACCTTTGGTGCAGAATAATATGCTGTCTCGATCCATTTACTTTCCGTGACGCCACTTCGCAGCAGAGTATTATTTTCCTGCCGGCATGCAAAGACCTGATACCGGTATTTTTTTCCCTTCTGTGTCTTCTTATCCAGCCAGGTTGTTTTTTCGGTTACCACCGCAAGCTTTTTATAGCTGCTTTTTCCCCTCTCCCGGCGATAAATACCATAACAGATGTTTTGTCCGGAAGCACTCCAGCGTATCCTTAGATTCCCGTCCTTTTCCTGGCTGACAACCAGTTTTTTCACCTTTGCAATCTTTGATGATCTCGCTAAGGATAGAGATGCTTCCTTTTTGAGCCGGGAAAGGTCGGGTGTCACACTGCACTCCGGACTCCCGCTTACAACCGGTGTTTTACTTTCTATCGGTCTTGCATTGCTGTCAGGCTCCTGTGTGGAAACCGGTTCTTTCGTCACCACCGGTGGCAGCGTTTCATTTGATACAATGATCGTTTCCCCGGATAAGATCGGATAATTTTTAGCCCCCTTGCACCACTTGCGCAACGGACATATTTGTTGAAAATAATCCCCACCATAATATAGCGCACAACGATTCAATTCATCGGTCAGGCTGTTTTCAACTTCCTCCTGTGTAACCCCACGGGCATTGCTCAATCCAACCGTTCCCCCTACAGACTCTGAATAAAGAGAGGTATTGTCTCCCTCCAGATAGAAGCAGCCAGCCATCGTTCCCCCTTCTGTAAAA
>JBNMJP010000137.1:0-5313 GCA_050873905.1 Jutongia sp.
CTTTTACCAATATCTTGGAAATGATAAGGAGCTGGCGGGGCTTTACACGACATTATCATTGATCCTTCTGAGCATCATTCTGACCGGGTTTAATATTTACCAGAAACTGGGACAGTTTGGCGGAGCCGGAAGTATTGTACCAATCACCGGATTTGCCAACTCCGTGGTATCTCCGGCCATTGAATTCCAGGCAGAGGGACAGGTTTTTGGTATTGGATGCAAAATCTTTACCATCGCCGGGCCCGTGATCTTGTACGGAATATTCTGCAGCTGGGTTGTAGGAGTGATCTACTGGCTGGGGAGTATTATGTAAGCGGCCGTGGTGTCCGGATAGGAGGACATCATGCTGACATCATTCCTCAAAACACTTGCGTTTCTTTTGAAATGGGATTAAAATTGGGAAAAGACTGTATAAAGCAACTTAGGATTAAAACAACGCAGATAGTAGGGCAGATAAAAGCGGATGTAACCCGAGGAAAGGAGGGAGACAGATGCCAGTGAATGAAATTGATGAATTGACAAGAAGTTTTATAAAAGAACTTTTACCTTTACGAATCTATCTGTTTGGCTCTTTTGCAGAGGGAAAGCAAAACAAAGATAGCGATTTTGATTTCTATATTGTTGTAGCTGACTCTGAAAAAGATATGATTGGGCTTACTGTTAAGGCGTACAAGTCAATAAGGCATAAACAAAAGAGACCCGTAGATATTATAGTGAATACGGAGGCGACATTTGAAAATAGAAAAACAAAGCTGTCTTCGGTGGAGAGTGAGGTAATGCAGAAAGGGGTATTGTTGTATGGAGCAAGAAGAGAGGGCATGGCTGGAGTTCGCTAAAACAGATTTGGGTGTTGCCAGACATTTGAATGAATTGTATCATCCTAAGCCATTAGAAATTATATGTTACCACTGCCAGCAAGCAGCAGAGAAAGCAATTAAGGCACTTATAGTGACAAGTGGAGTACAGAGTGGTATGCCAAAGAAGCATAATCTCTCTTTTCTTTTGGAGCAAATAAAGAACAACATTGAGGTTTCGGAAAAATATTATGATTATGCGGATACATTAACACCCTATGGGATAGCCGTTAGATACCCGAATGAGCTTGTCATTGAAGAACGAAATGTACAAGAAGCATTGCAATATGCAGAAGAGATTGTAAGATGGGTGGAAAGCATTATTGATAAAAATCAAGAAGTGGAAGAATGAATATTAAGGATAAAAAAACTC
Organism: Jutongia sp.; assembly: GCA_050873905.1. Classification (GTDB taxonomy): domain Bacteria; phylum Bacillota; class Clostridia; order Lachnospirales; family Lachnospiraceae; genus Jutongia. Next base: position 1,228 of record JBNMJP010000137.1, read on the forward strand.
CGGGTGCTTTGCGCATATTGAATAAGGAAATCGCATTATCCGTGGGAAATATATCTTGTTTTCTCTAATAAACTCCCATGCTTTATGCAGTGAATGGAGGTTATACTTAAATTTATGCGACCTGCAGGTACTTTTTGGGATTATTCAATTGTCAAACTCCCGGATCCGTCAATAATCCAGTGGAAAATGACGAGGAGGTATGTTACGATGTATTTGAATAAATATTGTGCGAAAGCATTTCTGGTGGGAGGAGCCATCTGCCTGCTGGGAGAAGGCTTCAACAGCTTTTACCAATATCTTGGAAATGATAAGGAGCTGGCGGGGCTTTACACGACATTATCATTGATCCTTCTGAGCATCATTCTGACCGGGTTTAATATTTATCAGAAACTGGGACAGTTTGGCGGAGCCGGAAGCATTGTACCAATCACCGGATTTGCCAACTCCGTGGTATCTCCGGCCATTGAATTCCAGGCAGAGGGACAGGTTTTTGGGATTGGATGCAAAATCTTTACCATCGCCGGGCCCGTGATCTTGTACGGAATATTCTGCAGCTGGGTTGTAGGAGTGATCTACTGGCTGGGGAGCATTATGTAAGATAGCTGAAAATGGAAATAAAGCATCCGGAAGACAAAAAACTCCGGGTGCTTTGTGCATTTTGAATAAGGAAAGGGCATTATCCGTGGGGAAATATATCTTGTTTTCTCTAAGAAACTATGCTACACTTAAAAATGCTAAATTGCATTTACGATGGGATGTTTCATACATACATAATAAATCGTAAATGATAGAAGCTGAAAGCAACTGCATGAAAGTGGGAGTGGGAAAATGTGGTATGTGATCCATACAATATCAGGATTAGAGCAGAAGTGTATGCAGCAGTGTCAGGAGTATATTGACGCATCTGCTTACCGGGAAATGTTCATTCCGGGATACAGGACGAAAAAGCACTTTCAGAAAAAATGGCATGAAGTGACAAAACCATTATTTCCCGGGTATCTGTTCGTAGATACCGACGAGATCGAACCAATCATGACTGGTCTCAAAAAATTCCGACAGTACACCAAATTATTAAAAGATGGTGATATCGTATCGCCGATCAAAAAAGAAGAGCAGGATTTCCTGACGCAGATGATGGACAAGGATCATATCGTTCAGTATTCAGAAGGATTCCTGATCGGAGATAAGGTCTGCATCACATCCGGTCCGTTAAAAAGGATTCAGGGATGGATCAGGGGCATAGACCGGCATCGACGGATCGCCAAAATGGAAATTCCGATCCTGGGGCGGCGAACCCCTATTGAAGTGGGTCTTGGAACCATTGCCCGGGTCAGTGAAAGCGAACTGGAACAGATGGTTACCGACACCATTGCGAGGCAGAAGAATCAGACATTGCCGGATCAGGTGGAAGTGCTCTCCGGCGTCTTTAAAGGGATGAAAGGGAGATTCCTGTATGCAGATCCGGACCGGGACGAGTGGACGGTAGAAGTAGAGGCTTTCGGCACCGGAATGAAAGTAACATTTCGGAGAGATGAAATCAAGATGATGTGAGGATACCTTTCAGATCCTGGAAAGTATCGTAACTTCATGATAAGAAACCGTACAAACAGGATGACGAGTGACGCGTGCTGTGGAGCGGTGGACAAAAAGAGCGTGTAATGCGAAGCTGGAACTGCGAGCTACCGATGGTGGGGCGCGGGTGGCGGAGCACGGTCTTTTTGCCTTGATTGTTACGTAGAAGATATAGGAGAAAATAGTAATATTGAATAAAAGTATGGAAAAGAAAAAGCTTTTAATATACGCACATTATTATATACCGGATACTGCTTCAACAGGACAAATTCTCCGTGAACTCGCAGAAGGCATGCTGAGTCAATTTGATATTACGGTTATCTGTGTGGTTCCCAGCTATTTAGGAACCATTGAAGATAAATATAAGACACAGAAGTATTACGAAGAAGAAATCAACGGGGTAAAAGTTTTAAGGATAAGAGTACCGGAGTTTAGCAAGACCAACAAGAAAAGTTGTGTGAAAAACATTATTTCCTATTTCTTTGGAGCAATGAGAGCAACTTTTAAGGTTGGCAGGATGGATTATGTGTTTTCTATCTCCCAGCCTCCGATTCTCGGTGGTCTGCTGGGTGTCTGGGGCAAGTGGGTAAAACACGCCAAGTACATTTACAACATTCAGGACTTTAACCCGGAGCAGGTGCTGGCTGTTGGCTACACCAAGAGCAAGTTTGTCACCGATGCCATGATGTGGTTTGACAAATTCAGTTGCAAGCACAGCGACCTTGTAATCACAGTTGGCCGTGATCTGGTGAAAACGGTAGAGAAGCGGTTCAAAGGCAAGAAAGTGCCCAAAACTGTTATGATCAACAACTGGATCGATGAGAACGAGATTTATCCGCTGGATGAGAGTAATGAAAGAGTTGTTGCTTTCAAAAAAAAGTACGGTCTGGATGGCAAGTTTGTCATCATGTATTCCGGCAACATCGGTCTTTACTATGACCTGAAAAAGCTGATCGAGGTCTTGGAGCGATTCGAGCCAGGTACTAAGACTGTCGATGGTCGGGAGGTTGTATTTGCTTTCGTTGGTGCTGGGTCTGTGCTGGACACGCTGGTTTTGTATGTAAAGCAGCATCACATGGATAATGTGGTTTTCATTCCCTACCAGGATAAGGCTGACCTCATCTATAGCCTGAACGCCGGCGAAGTTCACTGGTGCGTGAACGCAAAAGGCATTAAAGGAGTGAGCTGCCCATCAAATGTCTACTCAGCAAAATCAGTTGCGGCTTGATGGTCGAGAGTGGAGTGTAATTATCATCAAAATTACCCCTACTGCGAGCCTGTTTTATTGCGGAGCAAGAGTTGATGATGATACCTTCATTTTTCCGGAGAATTAACAGTGGAGAGCCAAAGTGCAAAAAAGCCAAAAATCTATTTTTCCGAATAAATTTATTGCAGACAGTAGGTGGACATGATAAGTCCATTTTTCCGAAGAATTAAAAGTGGTGAGGGGTGAATGATTGTTCATGTTGCAATAAAGTGGAGGGCTGAAAATGTACAAGTTCAACAAAGTAAGCTGGTCTATGAGTTATGACTATAAGGGTCAGCACTTTGAAAAATAAGGTGGCTGTCCATCGGGGTATGAGTATATAAGGCAACACTTTGACGATGCGCTGTCCTTAAGGTGTGTACTGTAAAGTTTCAGTTGAGGTGTGAGCAGTACAGTTAAGCACGCCACTGTGATAAACACATCGGGCTGATTTTCAAGAAGTTAATTACCATCTTTAGAGATGTGTACATAAATCAATGCCGATAAAAGGGGCATCGGCAATTAAAAAAATGTGAGAGGAATATAGCAAAATGCCAAACAAAAAAAATCTTCTGATTTACGCTCATTACTATATTCCAGATACTGCGTCAACGGGGCAGATCCTCCGTGAGTTGGCGGAGGGTATGCTGGATAAGTTCAACATCACAGTGATTTGCGTAGTTCCGAGCTACCTCGGAACCGTTGAAGATAAATATAAGACGCAGAAGTATTACGAAGAAGAAATCAACGGTGTGAAAGTTGTACGGATAAGAGTTCCGGAGTTCAGCAAGACCAATAAGAAGAGCCGTGTGAAGAACATTGTTTCTTATTTCTTTGGAGCAATGGGCGCGACCTTTAAGGTTGGAAAACAGGACTATGTATTCTCCATTTCCCAGCCGCCTATTCTTGGCGGCCTGCTGGGTGTCTGGGGAAAATGGGTAAAACACGCTAAGTACATTTACAACATTCAGGACTTCAACCCGGAGCAAGTACTGGCCGTTGGCTACACCAAAAGTAAATTTGTTACCGATGCCATGATGTGGTTTGACAAGTTCAGCTGCAAAAGAAGTGATTTGATCATCACAGTTGGCCGGGACCTAGTAGAAACAGTGGAATGCCGATTTAAAGGAAAGAAAGTCCCGAAGACTGTCATGATCAACAACTGGATCGATGAGAATGAAATCTATCCGCTGGAGACCAGTAACGAAAGAGTAGCTGCTTTCAAGAAGAAGTACGGTCTGGATGGCAAGTTTGTCATCATGTACTCC
>JBNMJP010000138.1:0-5284 GCA_050873905.1 Jutongia sp.
CCATAGGTAAGACCCTTACCGGTAAGTACACCGGACCACTCATTGCGGATTCTCTTGTACTGACCAAACATATAACCGATCTCGCGGGCACCTGTTCCGATATCACCGGCAGGTACGTCACAGTCAGGACCGATATGCTTGCAAAGCTCCGTCATAAAGCTCTGGCAGAAACGCATTACTTCTCCGTCACTCTTGCCCTTAGGATCGAAGTCGGAACCACCTTTGCCGCCGCCCATAGGAAGAGTAGTAAGGCTGTTCTTAAAGATCTGCTCGAAGCCGAGGAACTTGATGATACCGCTGTATACAGAAGGGTGAAGTCTGAGACCTCCCTTGTATGGTCCGATAGCTGAGTTAAACTGGATACGGAATCCTCTGTTTACCTGAACTTTGCCGTTGTCATCAACCCAAGGCACACGGAAGATGATCTGTCTCTCAGGCTCTACGATACGCTCGAAAACGCCTGCCTCAACGAGGTCCGGTCTTTTCTCAACAACAGGCTCCAGAGACATAAATACCTCTGTAACTGCCTGGATGAACTCAGGCTCTCCTGCATTTCTCTTCTTAACTGTTTCAAGTAAGTCGATCAGATACTGATTTTTTAACGCCATTGCTAAAAAACCTCCTTTTCTTTATTTTTGATTGTGTATGTTGTGTGTGATTAACGCAACACTTTAAGTCAAGTATCGCATAAAATTAGTGAGATTTCAACAATTTTTTCTAAAAAAACCTTATTTTTTTTCGAGTAAAGTTGTGAAAATAGACAAAAAAATACTTGTATACAAAATGCGTGTATACAAGTATGGAAAATAAAACCAAATATGAACAAAATATTTACAATATGAACATATTTTGGACACAAAGAATCCGTATAATAAGTCACAGAAAGTGAAAACTTTCTACTCCCACCCTATTATACGCTGGATAACGAGAGTTATCCACAAAAGAGCCCTTCGGGGCTCTTTTTGATTTATAAAAGAAGAAATGGGAGAAGATAATAAATGATTCTATAGTTTCTATAATTAAGGAAGATAATCTGATAAATCCGGTCAGGGTGCTTGCGGACAATGGCAAAATATTCTATATTATATGGTAATGGAATGTAATATCAAAGGAATGGCACACAGGCATATTGTGTGGGAAAGAGGAAGTATGAGCTGGAAATATCTATTATTTGATCTGGATGGTACTCTGACGGATTCCAGTGAAGGAATATTAAATTGTGTGATCTATGCGTTAGAGGCTGCAGGTATAGAGGTTCCGGACAGGGAAACATTACTGCAGTTTGTTGGTCCGCCGCTGATAGAGGGCTTTCAGGACATTATTGGAATGGATCGTGCCGGGGCGGTACAGGCTACTGCAAAATACAGAGAAAGATATGGTGTCATTGGACTGTTTGAAAATAAACCATATGATGGGATTGCTTTGGCATTGTCACGTTTAAAAAGTCAGGGAAAGGTTATGGCACTGGCAACGTCTAAGCCGGAGACGTACGCTGTGCGGATTTTGCAGCATTTTAATCTGATGAAATATTTTGATGTGGCAGTGGGAGCCAGTATGGATGAATCCAGAAATAATAAAACGGCAGTGATAAAGGAAGCATTGCGTCGTCTGGGAATATCAGAAGAAGAGAAAGAACAGGTGCTTATGATCGGTGACAGGCGTCATGATATTCAGGGAGCGAAGGACTGTGGCATTGCGTCATTGGGCGTATATTACGGATTTGCGGAGATTGGAGAACTGGAAAAAGCGGGAGCAGATCATATTGCCTGGAGTGTGGATGATATGGTGGCGATTGCCGGAGCATCAGAAAGGCAGACAGAGACGAAGGATTCCCAGGGAGAGGCTCTTTCTGAAATGAAATATCAGCGTGTGGATCTGGATCAGGCGGCAGAATATCTGAAAAAGCTGATCAGGCGGCAGGAACAGGCGCAAAGTGGGGCAGAGCAGATAAAAAATCATCAGGAGTATTATGAACTCAGTGATCAGGTATCTACGATGTATGCGTTGGCAATGTTCCGTCATTCCATTGATACTACGGATCCATATTATGATAAAGAAATATCTTATTACGATGAGCATCTGCCCAATTTTGAATTATGGGATATGAAATATCATGAAGTGCTCTATCATTCACGATATCGAGACGATCTGGAAAAGGTCATTGGAAAAGTTGCATTCAAGAATATGGAACTTCAGATGAAATCTACATCACCGGAGCTTGTGGAATTACAGCAGGAAGAAAATAAACTGGTGAATGAATACGAAAAACTTCTGGCATCCGCAGAATTTCTCTGGGACGGTGATATGATCAGCATGGCAGGGCTGGGAAAGTATCAGACGAACCCGGATCAGGAGATCCGAAAAAGGGCATGGAATATGCTGCAGGATTTTCTGCAGTCAAACGGGGAGAAGTTGGACCGGATTTATGATGCACTGGTGAAAAACAGGACAGAGCAGGCAAAGAAAGCCGGCTATAAGAACTTTGTGGAGCTGGGATATTACCGGATGCAGAGAAATTGTTATGATCATTCTCAGATCGAACAGTTCCGTAAATGGGTTAAGGAGTACTGGGTGCCTCTGGCATCAGAGATACAGGATCGGAGACGGCGGAGACTGGGACTGGAAAAGCTTCATATATATGATAATGGTCTGTATTTTAAGGAAGGAAATCCACAACCGGAGGGAACACCGGAACAGATTCTGCAAAACGGTCTGAAAATGTACCGGGAGCTTTCCGGGGAAACCGCAGAATTTATGGAACAGATGGTACGCAGAGAGATGTTTGACGTATTAAGTCACCCCGGAAAGAAACAGGGCGGTTATATGGAGTTTCTGCCATTGCCGAGAATGCCATTGATCTTTGCAAACTTTAATGGAACAAGCGGTGATGTGGATGTGATCACCCACGAATGTGGTCATGCGTTTCAGGGGTATCTGGCAGGAAAGGATGATATCCGGGAGCATTGGAATATTACAATGGAGACGGCGGAGACACATTCTATGTCCATGGAGTTTTTTACAAACCCGTGGATGGAACTGTTCTTTGGAGAGAATGCTCCTGCGTTTCGTCAGATGCAGCTGGAAGATGCAATCTGCTTTATTCCTTATGGGTGTATGGTGGATGAGTTTCAGCAGATTATATATGAGTATCCCGAGCTTACACCGAAGCAGCGTCATGAGGTCTGGCGCCGGCTTGAGAAGCAGTACCGTCCATATTTAAGCATGGACGGAATGCCATTTTTTGAAAAGGGAGGTTTGTGGCAGAGACAGCATCATATATATTCTATGCCGTTTTATTATATTGACTATTGTCTGGCTCAGATCTGTGCATTACAGTATAAGCTTATGATGGAGCAGGATTATGAGAGGGCATGGAAAAGTTATCTTAAACTTTGCAGGATGTCGGCAAGTGGATTTTTTACAGATATGATACAGGATGTGGGGTTAATGAATCCGTTAGAAGAATCCTGTATTCAGCAGATGGTACAGCAGTTAAGTGGACAGTAGAAGGAAGGTAAGGGTATTCGAATGAGTAAGAATAAGAAGAAAGCAACTTCACAGAAGAGACAGAGCAAAATATCAAAGAAGAAAATAGGAATCGGAGTGGCCGCAGCGGTTGTTGTGGTGATTGCAGCCGGAGCAGTAGTCTGCTGGCAGAAGAATCGTGTGGTAGATGAAAAGCCGGATTATGATCCGGCAAAATATGTTAAGGTTGGAGAATATAAGGGTGTTCAGGTTTCATTGGAGGTTACGGATGAAGATCTTCAGGATGAGATTGATAATGTACGGGAAGATAATGCTTCTTATGAACAGTTGACGGGAACTACCCAGACGGGTCAGACCATAAGGGCATCCTTTGAGGGATATGTGGATGGAAAAAAAATGGATGATACCTGTGGGGAGGATTATGTGGAGCTTGGGTCCGGGGACTGGCTGGATGGCTTTGAGGAAAATCTGACCGGGGTCAATACAGGTGATTCGGTGGTATTTACCGTACCGGTACCGGAAGGAACCTATGATGATCCGGCGATTGACGGAAAGAATGTAGAGTTTCATGCAACGGTTCTGTACATCTGTGGAGAAGAGCTTCTTCCGGAATATTCGGATAGCTTTGTAAAAAAAGTGTCAAAAAATAAATATAAGACAACAACAGAGTATAATGAATATCTCAAGAAAAAGCTGCATAAGGAAAATGAGGATCAAAAAGCAGAATATGCCTGGTCTGATGTGTTAGAAACCTGTGAGGCGGACAAGTATCCGAAATCACTTCTGGAGGCATGCAAGCAAGAGGTGCTTCAGGGATATTACGATATGGCATCGGTTTATAACTGCAGTAAAGAAGAGATTTTTCCAATGTTTGGTTATGACAGTGAGGAAGCGTTTGTAAAATCAGATCTTACTTCTCTGGCAAAAGATACGGCGAAAGAGTACCTTGCAGCACAGATGATCGCACAAAAGGAAGGCATCAGCTACACTAAAGAAGAATTACAGGAATATATCAAAGAGCAGTATGAAGATATGACAGAGGAGTATGATTCGCCGGAAGCATTTGAGAAGGATCGAAAGGACTATTTGGAGAGACAGATGCTTTTGGAAAAAGTAAAAAACTGGATCGCAGATCATGCGAAATATTCCGGCTGATAGTGATAGAATAGATGGAAAGGAAGACTGTGAGATGGAGCGGTTAAAAATTCTGGTAGTGGATGATGAACAGAGAATGAGAAAGCTTGTGAGAGATTTTTTGGTAAAGAAAAACTTTGATGTAATGGAAGCTGGAGACGGGGAAGAAGCCGTGGATCTCTTTTATGAGAACAAAGATATCGCGCTGATCATTTTAGACGTAATGATGCCTAAGATGGACGGATGGCAGGTTTGCCGGGAAATTAGAAAATATTCTCAGGTACCGATCATCATGCTGACGGCCAAAAGTGATGAAAAGGACGAACTGCAGGGGTTTGAGCTTGGAGTGGATGAATATATTTCCAAACCGTTTAGTCCAAAGATCCTGGTAGCCCGCGTAGAAGCCATTTTGCGACGGACCAATGCATTAGAAGAGGGGGTAAAGGAAGTCGGAGGAATCTCATTAAACCAGGCGGCACATGAAGTGAAAATTGACGGTAAGAATATTGAACTGAGCTACAAGGAATTTGAACTTTTGACCTATTTTATTAATAATCAGGGTGTGGCATTATCCAGAGAACGTATTTTAAATAATGTCTGGAACTATGATTATTTTGGGGATGCAAGAACGATTGATACCCATGTCAAAAAGCTGAGAAGCAAG
>JBNMJP010000139.1:0-5275 GCA_050873905.1 Jutongia sp.
CAAAGTTTGAGTATATCATATTTATTGCGCATGTCATTTCGCATATTGTACCACATTTCATACTGGTTTTTCAAAATGAAATAACGTATAATAACAGATGAGATTTGTCATTTTATGTATGGAGGAAAAATATGGAATACGGATTACTTGGAGAAAAACTCGGCCACAGCTATTCAAAGGAGATTCATGAGCTGCTCGCCGATTACACCTACGATCTCTGTCCCGTGAACCGGGAGGATTTCGATGATTTTATGAAAAAACATGATTTTAAGGCGATCAATGTAACGATCCCATACAAAAAGGACGTGATCCCTTATCTGGACAGCTTGGATGACAATGCGGCGTCCATCGGTGCCGTCAATACGATCGTCAACAAAAACGGTCATCTGGAGGGACACAATACAGACTTTTCCGGTTTTCTTTATATGATCGAGAAGCACAATATCCAGATCAGGGGCTGTAAATGTCTTGTTCTTGGCAATGGCGGTGCCGCCAAAGCGGTTATTGCCGTATTGAAGCATCTGGATGCCGCCGAGATCAAGCTGGTTTCCCGCCGGGATACTCCGGACACCATTACATACGAGGAATGTCTGGCACACCATACGGATGCAGATGTGATCGTCAACACCACCCCGGTCGGAATGTATCCGAATATGGACGCTTCCCCTCTGGATCTGGCACCATTCACGAAATGTCATGCCGTTCTGGATATCATCTATAATCCATTGGAGACGAAGCTGACTGCACAGGCAAAATCCCTTGGGATCACCGCCGTGACCGGACTGGAGATGCTGGTGGCGCAGGCTCTGTATGCAGTGGAGTTCTTTCTGGATACAAAGTTAGATACTGCTAAGATCGACGAGATCTATCAGAAGATTGCCGCAGAAAAAGCGCATTCATAAAAGCGTGAACTGCATATTCAAGGCGCACCATAAAAAAAGAGACATCCCCTTTAATATTTTGGAATGTCTCTTTTTTATTGACATATTTTATTGAACTTATTTCTTCGTACATTCTACGATCAGTTCACCGGCACGCACGGTAGATCTTCCATCCAGATCATCAAAGAATCTCTTCTTAAACTCTTGAAGCTTTTCATTCTCAAAGTCCTGTGTCTCAATACAATTTACCAGATCACTGTATGTGCGGACAATCTTGCCCGGTGCCATATCCTCGTACTCATAGTAGAAACCTCTGGAGGAAATATAGCGATCCAGATCATAGGCATACATTACCATCGGAATATCCATCAAAGACGCCTCAAATACCACCGAAGAATAATCCGTGATCAGCACATCCGTTACAAACAGAAGATCATTCAACTCGGAATTGGCTGACAAGTCAATAATATAATCCTGATATTTCTTGCGGATATGACTGCGGTTATTGACAAACGGATGATGTTTGACAATGATCGCATATTCCTTGCCGAGATCCTCGTAAAGCTTGTTCACATCCAGACGATCCACCGGATAATAGCCGCTCAGCTTACCGTTTCCACGGAAGGTTGGTGCAAACAGCAGGATCTTTTTATCCTTAAGCTTTGGATATTTCTCATAAAACTCATTGGTAACCTTCTCTTTGTACTCCTTATCAAAGAATACATCGGTTCTCGGGATACCGGTGGCAGCCACCTTATCCTCTGAAATACCAAAGCCCTCTGCATAAAACTTTGCGATATTCTTAGAACTGACCAGTGCATAATCGTAGTTACGATGGTTCGGACTCTTCTGGGTCTGTCCACCCGGACGGCCCATACGGCTGCAGCCGAAAGTCTTAAAAGCTCCGCAGGCATGCCATAACTGGATCAGATAGGTATCCTTTCTCCTTGGCATCCGGAAGAAAAGCTCACAATAATCGTCTACCAGGATTACTTTGGCATTCCCAAAGTACCATGCCATCCGGATCAGGCTGCTAATACGCATCTGCTTCACCTCATGGCTGTCCAGCACATAACGACGGTCCAGTTCCGGTACGCTGTCCAGATATTTATTTACAAATTCAAAGTTTCCCGTAAGATCGTCGCGGCGGTTGGACAAAAATACAACCTGGTTCTTCTTGATCGGAGTAAGTCTCGCAATGGTATTGACCACATCCATCATCCACATTTTCGTCGCAAGAATACCAATACGGATCCGGCTGAAGGTATCCATTTTGGCACGCACATGCTTGAGCAGGTAAATAATGCCATTTTCCGGAATCTTTGCGTTTTTGTTCTGGCAACCGGTCGCCGCCAGCAGCGCATCCACAAAAAATACAGGAATCAATACAACGGAAAAGCAAAACAATACAAAATGCCACAACCACATAATCACGGCATTAAAGATCTGTCTGCCCTTGTGTGGCTGAAATATCTTTTCCTGTCCCGGTTTAGCATCCAGAAGCACACGACGGGAATCCTCCGAAAATCCCATCTCATACTCAATATACGTCTGACGTTCCTGCTCTGACTCCTCCACACCAACGGACGTTTCGCGCACCAGAAGCTCCAGCGCCTTCTCATCTTCCGGATCAACGGTAAATGGCACACTTTCCAGCACGGTATGACCGTAGCTCAATTCTAACGAAAACTCAATATGCTTATTCTTCGGCTGCTTATAGAACAAGTATTTCAGCACATAATCATAAGAGGCCATCAGATAAAAACTGCCATCCTTCTCACTTTGATAAAAACGGACCACGATCGGCAAACGTCGCGTCTGATCCCCATTATTAAAGATAATGGTCATTTTCGGATCACGTACCTTCTCATCCCAAGGGCCCGATGCACTGACTGCAATCTCCAGTTTTTCCTCGCGAAGCAGCAGTCGATGTATGGTTACTTTAAAATCCATTCCTTTCACCTCATTATTTCTCACGCGTTCTGCGTTTTACATAAATTTCATAAAACTCGGACTTTTCTATTATCCTCTCTTTCGTCGAAAAAAGCAAGTCTCTTTCAAAAAAAAGACGCATCAAAAAAAGAAGACTCCCTGCACGAAGTCTTCTTTTCGATTCTAAAATGGCAAATTGTTATTATTATAGCCCGAACGGGCTCATTATGCTTATTTTACATTTCAGCAAAGCATTTCACTCTGCTTTCCATCTCACCGGCTGCCTATCGCTACACCAGCCCGGCAAGATCACGTCCTGCAGACTTGCAGGAATCTAATGCATCATCATCCGGAGCGTTGTTGGCAATGATGCCTTCTCCATTCCAAACAGATGCACCATCAGAAGATACTCTGTCCTCCCAGTCACGCATCCAGTCACCGCTTCCCCATCCGTAAGAACCAAACAAAACAACGGTCTTGCCGGAAATTGCTCCATCCAGCTCCTCCATCAAGGGCTCCATGATCGTTTCCTCAGGCTGATCCGCTCCCATAGACGGACATCCCAGTGCGATTGCCTTGACATCCTGTACATCTGCTGCGCTAGCGGTTTCCGCCGTGATCAGCTCAGCCTCTGCACCGGCTTCCTTTGCACCATCTGCGATTGCTGCAGCCATAGCTGCTGTATTACCTGTACCACTCCAATAAATGATCTTGACTTTAGCCATCTTTGATAAACCTTCCTTTCTCCAGCCTCCTACTATGATACCCATAATAAGAACAAAATATGTCCGATATAGTTAGTCATCTATATCTTATGTTAGTTATTTCTAACTTCTGATTTATCATAGCACGCCAACCTCAAAGATGCAACAGGAATACGTGAGAAAAATTCTTAGTAATGCATTTTACACAAAAGGCGTGATCCCGTGAAAAAACAAAGTTTCCCCGGAACCACGCCCTTTTATTTACGTTATGAAATTTAAACTCTCTTCATATACTCGCCAGTACGTGTGTCGATACTGATTCTGTCACCGGTCTCAACGAACAGCGGAACCTGTACAACAGCACCTGTCTCAACAGTAGCCGGCTTGCTGGCACCTGTCGCTGTATCGCCCTTGAATCCAGGCTCTGTCTCTGTAATCTCAAGCTCTACGAAGTTTGGTGGCTCAATGGCAAATACCTCTCCGTTATGAGAAAGCATCTGAACCATCTCGTTCTCCTTTACAAACTTCAACGCATCCCCTACCTGGTCTGCGGTCATATCAATCTGATCATATGTCTCTGTATTCATAAAATGGAACATATCATCACTGTACAGATACTGCATCTCAGAACGGTCAATGTGTGCCTGAGGACACTTCTCTGTTGGACGGAATGTACGCTCTACCACACCGCCACTCTTGATATTTTTAAGCTTTGTACGGACAAAGGCTGCACCTTTTCCCGGCTTTACATGCTGGAACTCGATAACCTGGAAGACATTTCCTTCCACTTCGATCGTAAGTCCATTTCTAAAATCACCTGCTGATACCATCTTAAAATCCTCCTTCATGTAGTGGCGGTCAAAAACCGCACAATCCTATAAACATTTTACAGGAAACTCCTGTATTTTTCAAGTGTTTTTCCTCGATGACAAATATTTTATTATTTGAACCATTCTCTTTCCGGAAACCCGTCACCGTTTCCAGCCATTATTTCTATGTTTCCAGACTGACCGGAGTGCCATTTTTCAATATCTCCACGATCTTCTCTGCCGCCATCCGCGGTGTCATATCATCCGTCAACATGCAGATATCTGCTGCAGCCATATATTTCGGCTCTCTTTTTGCCATAAGCTCCGAGATGCCCTCCACACTCATCCTTCCCTTTAACAGCGGACGGTTGGTGCTGTCCTTTACATGCTCATAAATCGTCTCCGGAGATGCCGTTAAAAGAAGAATTTTCCCCTGACGCTTCATACATTCTACATTTTCCGTACGCATGGCCACACCGCCTCCGCAGGCAATAATCGACGGCGGATAACCTTTCAGATCCTCCAACAGATCCGTCTCCATCTTCCGAAAAGCCAACTCACCGTCCTCTGCAAAAATCCGTGAAATCTCTCTTCCTTCTCTGGCTACGATCATACGATCGGTATCATACTCCTTTACTCCCAGCATTTTACTGAGTATTCGGGCAATGGTACTCTTGCCTACCCCCATAAACCCGATCAAAAATATATGTTCCTCCAATTGATACACTCTGTTCCTCCTGTGTGATCCATAATATTTTTCCTGACAGTCCATCAAGATCTATTGATAATTCTGATGGATCATATCCAGCATTTCCTCCAGTTTATTGACAGGAAGCTGTCCCGGAGCACTCTCCTGACCAATACTGCCAAAGGTCACCGCAGAACCAAATGCTTCTCCGGAAACCCGGCTGATACTGCCGATCCGGCTCATGGACATGGTGATCAGCGG
>JBNMJP010000140.1:0-5273 GCA_050873905.1 Jutongia sp.
ATGATCTTTTCCCAGATAAACACCACCAACATCCTTCATACCAATCCACTTTTTGACCCTTGTGGAAAGTCCGGTCCAGCCGTCTCTCCCCGGAAATTGATCGTTAAATGCATCCGTCAGCTCCTCCTGCGCCTCTCCCGTCATGACATTCTGCACATTGACAGAAGGAAACTGCGTCAGATAGCGGTTTTCATTGTCGGAATATTCTCTCTGTCCCCGTGCCGCTGCAATCCCACCGGCTGCCAGCACTGCCGTAAAAAGTACGACGGATATGAACTCTTTCTTTGCCATTGCTTCCTCCTGTCCATGAACGATTGTTTAAAAACGAAAATACAAAAACGGATTATAGCTGCCACTGACCAGTAATGCTACGCTGATCACCAGAAGCACCGCCAGCCACACAAGCCGCAAAACAAATGTGACACGCTCTCCCCATACCGGCGATACCGTCAGAAGCTTTTCTTTCAAACTCCCATACAGTCTGCCTGCCATCTTCTTTGGCAAATCAAGACTTCCAATCAGCAGGATCATCAGAAACAATCCGTAAGTACTCCAGTAGTAGACTGATATTTTATTACCCGCCACAGTATCCACACCAAACATGGTTCCCAGATATGTAAGCAGCCGGCTCATATCATCACAGGCAAAAATTGCCCAGCCAAGTACGATAAAAAACAGGGCATAGAGATGACGGAAAATCCGCGGCCATCTTTCCATCTCCCGCAGCAGAAACAGCTTTTCTGCCAGCAGAAGCACGAAAAAGTAAAGTCCCCACAAAATAAAATTCCATCCGGCACCATGCCACAAGCCCGTAAGAAACCATACTACCAGCAGATTAAAGATCTGGCGAATGATCCCCCTGCGGTTGCCTCCCAGAGGGATATAGACATACTCACGGAACCATGTACTTAATGTAATATGCCAGCGTCTCCAAAACTCCGTAATGCTCTGGGAGATATATGGATAATTGAAGTTCTCCGGAAAACGGAATCCAAACAGATATCCCAATCCGATCGCCATATCGGAATATCCAGAAAAATCAAAGTATATCTGAAATGTATAAGCGATCGCGCCCAGCCATGCCGAGGCCATACTCATATCTCCCTGCTGCAGTACAGAAATCTGATTCCATAATGCACCGATCTGATTTGCCAGAAGCACCTTTTTGGCCAATCCCAGAATAAATCTCTGTACTCCGTAAAAACGCCCCTCCCAGGTTTCCCTGCGCCCTTTGATCTGTTCCTGTATATCGCTGTAACGCACAATAGGACCTGCGATGAGCTGCGGAAAAAGACATACATACATGCCAAAGTCAATGATATTATGCTGTACCTTCACCTGATGTCGATACACATCAATGGTGTAGGATAACGTCTGAAATGTGTAAAAGGAGATTCCGATAGGAAGAGCCAGTTTTAAGAGATGTACCGGATTTCCTGTGAGCTGCGATACACTCTGCAGCACAAAATCCGTATATTTAAAAAAGCATAAAATACCAATATTAATCACAACGGAGAGAACCAGCACCCATTTCCGGTACTGCGGTCTCCTCTTGCGGTCCAAATACTCCATCAACAGACCGTTGCAAAAATCAAATACTGTGGAAAACAGCATGATGACAATATACCTCGGCTCCCCCCAGGCATAAAAAAAGAGACTTGCGACAAACAAAAAGAAATTGCGGTATTTTGCCGGACAGACCGCATAACCGATCAAAACTACCGGCAAAAATCCGCAGAGAAATACCATACTGCTAAAAACCATTTTTTACCCCTTGTATCTATTTGATCTGTGAAATCTTTCCAATCAGATATGCATTTCGTATCATGGAAATATTATTGATAAAAATAACATCCTGCACCTTCTGCTTTTTGGCCAGACCGGAAACACTTCCCTTCCAATAACGGTAATCGATCACATAAATCTTCTCATAATGATCCGCCAGATACGGCACAAATGCATTACCATAGGATTCCTTCACCACAATGCAGCTGGAACCGTCCTTGATCTTTTTGTTATGGATTACCGTGTATGGATTATCCCCGGCCAGAAACGCACAGTATTTCAACTGAAGACTGTACTTTTTGCCATTGGCGATCACTGAGGATTTGTACTTTCCTCCATTCTGATCATGATAAGTCATGGTGATCTGCTTATGATCTACCGGGAAATAAGCCTTTACCTTATCTTTCCGCAGAGATTTATTGTGATCGGTATCCAGATAAAAGGAACCTAAAAAGCTGCCAAAGCCCTCCTGATGATAATCTGAAAGCTCATGTCCCTGTATTCCCTTGGCATCACAAAACTGACGGTATGCATAATATGCCCCTTTACCGGTCCAGTGGTGATCTGTCCGAAAATAGATATATTCTTTCCGATGGCTCATCAGTGTGTCATACAGAGAAACCGTCTTTACCTGATGATTCATTTTTTTGTAGATGGAATGAATCGACTTTTTCTGATTCGATGAATTGACTTTTGAGGTTTTATTATCCGGGAATGTAATCCCCACGCTGGTAGGCACAACAATATCGTAAATATCTGCCTTTCCCTTTAGGGCATTTGCCACATGATTGACTACAGAGGCATAGTTTTTGGCAGAACTTTCGACATAATTATACAGCTCATACGCACTGTTTCCCACCTTTACCGTACCCCCAAAACTCTCCACTTTACCTTTCGAGATAATCTTATCATAAGATTTTTTATTCTTGACTGCCGGTTTCTGCGTTGCCTTATCCTCTGTCTCTTTCCCTTCTGCCCCTGCTTCTGCAGACTTTTTATTTCCGTCTATGGTAATCTCTCTGACTGAATCTGATGAACTACTTTTATCTGTGGCTTTATTCTGACCACATGCTGATAAGCTGACAACACACCCCACCGTTATCATAAAAAGTGCAAAACCCTTTTTCATTTCATTCCTCCGCCGCAACACATTGGTATCTTATTTTTTCCCTTTTAGCTGCTCTCTGATCACACTGCCTGCCGTGTCCTTATCTCCGGACACACATGCCACAATATATTTCCCACTCTGCAGAATGACTGCATCGTCAATCTTCTTAGCCTCCTTGGGCAGATAATCCTGAAAGGACTGCTGCATATCCGTCAGATGCTTCTGTACATTTTCAATCTCCTGATCCATCTGGCTTTCATCCTCTACCGTAACGATCAGCAGCTCATCCGCGCTGGTTCCTTCTCCCATATACAGCTCCGTGCTTGTGTCCTCCGAAGCTGTCGTTATCATACTCTGTGCCACAGAGTCATCCATCTTCTCCAGCTTCGTATCAAAAGCGACCTTCTTGATCACCGTACTGGCAAATGCCTTTGTGTCCAGTATACTGTCCGCCTGCTTCGGCTGATCCCCGTCATCCTGTCCGGAGGTAAAACTGCGATCCTCTATATCAGCCGACACCACCGTGCCACTCCCCATCTCCATACGAAATGCCCAGACGGAAACAGCAAGTGCCAGCACACTGCATGCCAGCAATATATAAAGCGGTTTCTTTTCTTTATTTATAATCATGGTAATCCTCATTTCAATGTTTCTCTTAAGCACCCAAAAATAAAGTACCAATATGATTATATATTCGTCATTTCCTATAAGTCAATACATTTTCTCGTTTTTGCGCAATTATGTTGTCCTTTGCCGCAAAAAAATACATTTTCCCGTTTTTTACCGGTCCGCCAGCCGTTCTAATGCCTCCTGCGGAATCGTTGTGTGGCAGGCAATATTTAACACACTTTCTGTCTCATTTGCCGCATTATAATACCACATTACTGCTTCCTGAACTTCTCCGCATGCCTCATAATAGGCTCCCAGCTCACAACACAGCTCAGCGCAGCCCCCCATTGCCGTTCCCTTCAGGGCATATGTCATAAACCGGTGTATATCTCCCTTCAGCCGATAAATATGCACCAGTACGCAAATCGCCTCCAGGATCTCATCACTGCTGCGGGCCGGCTGCTCCACTGATTCCAGAAAACTTTCCTCTGCTGCCAGAAAATCCGGATCCTTCCCGGCTATAAAAAGCTCCATGGCATACATATGATGAAGCTTTGCGGACAGAGGAATCCCCTTTTCATGAAGACGCTTTAATGCCGACAGATCTCTGGAGCCGTGGCTTCCCTCCGGCCGGTGAATGATCTCGATCTCACTGTCAAAAACCACCGGGTCCAGACGCAGCGTCTCATGAATGGGATCGATCCATGTAAAGGAACGCTGTCTGCGATAAAGCTTTGGCCGGAGTTCTCTTTCAAAATTCCCCGTGGTATTGTAATCTCCCAGATTATTGCAATAATACATCTGTACGATCTCCACCTCCGGCAGAAGAATCTCCTTTAACTGCCGGATGTGCCGATGGTTCTCCGGATCCACAAACTCGTCCGCATCTGCCGTATAAATGTAGTCCATGGTCGCTTTGGACGCTGCATAATTCCTTGCCGCCGCAAAATCATCAATCCATTTGAAATCATAAATTTTGTCTGTATACCTTGCTGCGATCTCTTTGGTTTTGTCCGTCGAGCCGGTATCCACAATGATGATCTCATCCATGAGGTCTGCCAGAGAATCCAGACAGCGCGCCAGTACATTTTCTTCATTTTTCACGATCATACATAAACTGAATGTAGTCATCTTCTCCCTCACTTTTCTTCTCTAAAAAGGGCAAAACTCTACGCTACAAGCATTTTTCTATACTCTAAAAAAGCATCTGGACCAGCTGCATCAGAAATGCTGCAGCGCATGCCCCCACCGCCACCTGCAGAAGCCCTTTCCGCCGATACGAAAGAACAAGCGCCACGATCGTACCCGCTGTTCCGGAAATGATAGATCCGGTGGATGTAAAAATAGCCGGAAATGTCATAGCCCCCAGCACCGCATAGGGTACATAAAATAAAAAAGAACGGATAAATTGATTTTCCAGCTTCCCTCTGCATAACACAAGGGGGATCATCCGTATCAGATATGTCACTCCTGCACTGATCAGCAGGTATATAAAAAATTTCATGGTATCCATATGTAAACCTGCCTTTCCTTATTCATCAACGGGATACAGCCACGCCCCCACAGCAGAGGCCGCTACCGCACAGATAATAATTACAAATCCCGAGGAGATATGTTTTAACAATGGAATCCAGTGGAAACAGCAGCTCATTGCCACTGCGATCAGTATTACCTTCAGGCAGGCACTGTCTGCCCTCGCCTGCGGAATAATGATCGCCAGAAACATACCATAAATCGCAATGCCCAACGCATCGCTTACGATTGGCGGCAG
>JBNMJP010000141.1:0-5228 GCA_050873905.1 Jutongia sp.
GAGTTTAAGAACGTATTTCTGGAAGCGTTAAAGGAAGAAGGGTATGTAAAAGTCAAGGGAAGACAGCCCTATTTGGTCAGAGTAGTAGAAGGTGGAGAAATTATCCATATATTGACCTGCAAAACGCAGTTTTGCCTGGAGAGTGCAGATGGACCCAAGTATAAGGCGTTTCAGATTCTTGGAGGTGTGGCAACGGTATATCGTGCATATACTATGGACTTTTCAAGAGCGCCTTCCTGTAATACAAACATATTGTGGAATTTGTTCCAGTTTTATTATCGTACCAATAAGATTAAATGTGATCAGACATATCGGAAGGAAGTATTGTACTCATTTGGGTATAATACCGATGAGCCGGGAAGTCTGCATGAGGCAATGCAGCGGGCACTGGAGGAAACCAGAAAGGTAATGCTGCCGGTGTTTGATAAAGCAGTAGACTTAAATGCCTGTGCCAAGTTGTTCATGCGGTACGGTCAGTACAGCGATGAGGATTTGATATATCTTAAGATAGATAATCGGGCAGAGCTGGAGGAGGAAGCAGAGAAGCTGCTCCGGGAGGAAATATTTCAAGCGGAGCATAGCATTGCTATTGCAAACAAGGAAAAGTATCTGGCGGAGCTTCCTGAAAGAGTTAGGGGACATTGGAAAATAAAAATGACAGGGTGGGATGAAATATTAGCGGATGCTGATAAATATGCCGAAGCCATGGAGGAAATGGAACGTCGTAAAAGAAAAAATACCGAGAAACTGCGTTCCTTTGGTTTGTCGGTATAAAAAAATAATGAACAGATTGCATCAATGAAGGGAGTGCATTAATCTATGATTCGAACATTTGCTACACATAAAATCAGAAAGCAGACAGAATTGACAGGGAGTTTATGGGAGTTTGAACCGTGTTCCGGGAGATATGCCGGTCAAAAGTTTCTGCTTGCAACCCCGGGGTGTTGGGAGAATCATCCTCTTTTTGCTGATTACAGGGGAGAAGGAATTTTTAAAAAAAATTTTGCGGCACAGGGAGATATCCGGATAGAATGTAAAGGCGTCAGCCATACAGCAACGGTATATCTGGATGGCAGAGAAATTGCACACCATTATAATGCATATACACCGTTTTCTGTGATCGTTTCTGATGTGCAGCCGGGAGAGCATATACTGGAGATTAAGGCCGATAATCGGTTTCATGAGGAGAGTGCGCTTCATGTGCCTAATGATTATATGTCTTATGGAGGTGTGTCAAGACCTGTTGTTGTAGAAGAGTTAAATGAGCTTTATTTTGAGTATGTTCATGTAAAGACATACATGAAGGATAGGAGGTGGCATGCACAGATCAGTACTGCAATATCTGTACTGAAAACAGGACAGTGCAAAGGAAAAGAAATTACTGTAAAAGGGCGGATCGGAAATACCAATACAGTATTTGACTGGAAAATTTTGTTGACAGAACAGGAGCATTATGAGCTTCAAAAGGACTTGGAAATAGATGATGTGAAAACATGGAGCCCTGAGAATCCTCAGTTATATTCGGTGGAATTGCAGGCTGCAAGGGGAAAGGAAATTCTGGATGACATCATTGATCGCTTTGGATTTCGGGAAATCTGTGTTGAGGGACAGAATATCCGGCTCAATGGAAAAAGCCTGAGGATTAAAGGAGTATGCCGGCATGAGGATCATCCGGATTATGGCTGTGCTCTTCCGTATCAGACAATTTACAATGATCTTGTTTTGATACAACAGATGGGGGCGAATTCAATACGGACGGCACATTATCCCAATGATGAGATTTTTTTGGATCTGTGTGACGAATTGGGGATTTTAGTCTGGGAGGAAAATCATGCCCGTGGTCTGGAAGAAGACCGCATGAAGCATCCGTTGTTTGAGGCGCAGGCAGAAGCGGTGATCCGGGAAATGATTTTGAATCATTATAATCATCCAAGTATCTTTATTTGGGGAATTTTAAATGAATGTGCCAGTGAAACAACATTTGGACGTTCATGTTACGAAAAACAGTTTGACCTGATCCGAAAAATGGATGATACCAGACCATGTACTTTTGCAAGTTGTAAGTTTTTTCAGGATATCTGCTTTGATCTTCCGGATGTGATTTCCTGCAACCTTTATCCGGGATGGTATGTGGATAAACCGGTGAAGGATTATTTGGATGAGGTATATGGATGGATCAAGGAGGATGGAAAGGGTAAAGGAAAACCATTTATTGTTTCTGAAATTGGAGCAGGTGGCTTGTATGGTTGTCATAATGCATATCACGGGAAATGGACCGAGGAGTATCAGGCGGAGGCGCTGACGGAGCAAATATCAGAATGTTTGAATTTTTCAGAGTGCCTGGGCGTGTATATATGGCAGTTTTGTGATGTCCGGGTAAGTAAAGAATGGTTTGCCGGACGACCGAGAGAAATGAATAACAAGGGGATTGTTGATGAATATCGCAGACCCAAAGCGGCTTACGCAAAAGTTGCCGAAATATTTAAAAGATATTCTGATTATTATGACAATGACAAGGGGTGAAAATGAAAACGGGATAGATTATTGACAGAAGTCAAAGGGTAAAATATCATACTATATAAAGACAACATGATAAGAACAGTATGAACATACTGCTGATGCTGGAAAACGAAAGGTGGTTCATTATGAAATCAACATTGATCAAAGATACAACAAAAGAGGAGCGGATCGCCCTGATCCGGGAGTGGCTGCCGGATGATGATGGACTGGAGGCAGACGGAGGAATGGATCTTTGGGATCTGTATGCAGATTATATTAACGGGACAAAAGAAATCGCAGAATGTAATGCGGCCTTTTCCACTAATTATATGACAGAGCGGGATCTGGCAGAGGGAAGGCTAAAGAATTAAGGAGGCGGGAAAAGCATAAAGCAAGCAGGAAGAGAAAGGAATGTAGAGTGATGATGAACATAAAATCAGTGGCAGTATTAGGTGCAGGAGCAGTTGGTTCTTATGTGATCTGGGGACTGTCCCGGAAAAAGGACATACGTCTGGGTGTGGTCGCAGAGGGAGAACGGGCGGAAAGGCTGGAGCAGGACGGCTGTCGGATCAATGATGAGGTTTATCGTCCGGAGGTGTGGAGTCCGCAGGAGGCAAAGGATGTTGATCTGCTTATTGTGTCATTGAAATACGGTTCTCTTCCGGGAGCCTTGGAGAGTATTAAGACGATCACTGGGGAACATACAACCGTTATGAGTCTGATGAATGGCGTGGACAGTGAGGAGCTGATCGCAGAGCAGATAGGGGATGAAAAGGTTCTTCGCTCCCTGATCAAGGTGGCTTCTCACAAGGAGGGACAAGGTTACTGCTTCAATCCGGAAACTACTTTGGGTATTATCTTTGGAGAGCTTAAGGCACCCTTTGACAGTGAAAGAGTGCAGGCGATAGAGTCCCTTTTTGCGGACACAGGGATTCATTTCCGCTCGACGGAGTTTATTCGGGAGGAGATTTGGGGAAAGTTCCGTCTGAACGTATGCAACAATCTTCCGCAGGCGATTCTTGGAGCAGGCGTAGGCTGCTACAGTGACAGTACACATATGAAAGCCATCAGCGACGGACTTCGCCGGGAACTGGAGCAGATTGCCCATGCGAAAGGGATTGACATGAGTAAACTGGCAGCCACCTCCGGAAGGGGAAGTGCAGTTCCCGCTTCGGCGAGGTACTCTACACTGCAGGATCTGGATGCGGGGCGTCATACGGAGATCGATATGTTTTCCGGTACGTTGATACGTATGGGAGAGGAACTGGGGATTCCAACCCCTTATAATGAATACACCTATCATATGATCAAGGCATTGGAGGAGAAAAACGACGGATTGTTTGACTATCAGGGAGAACGTGATAAAACAACATGGGCAAAATGATAAAGGAGCAGGAAATGTCATCGGATAAAATTACACTGGAACAGAGAAAAGCTTCCCTGCATTATCATGTGCAGGAATACCGTAAAAGACGAGTGATCATTGATACGGATGCCGCCTGTGAGGCGGATGATCCTTTTGCAATCGCACAGGCATTGATGAGTAAAATGCTTGAGGTCAAGGGAATATGTGCGGAACATTTTGTGGCAGAGGGAAGCATGGAACAGAGCTATGAGATGATCTGTCGTGTAACAGAGGCAATGGGGGCAGATGTGCCGGTGCTTCGGGGACAGACCGGCAAAATGTCAGAGCATCAGGGGGAACCCGTGACAGAGGCGGCGCAGTTTATCATCGAGGAGACCATGAAGGAGGACGACAAGCCGTTGTTTGTTTTATGTATTGGGGCAGTTACAAATGTGGCGGAAGCCATCCGGGCAAAGTCCGAAATTGTGGATAGAATGACAGTAGTATGCATTGGAGGTAATCCCATTGATTGTGAGAAGCCGGGATGGGAATTTAACTTTGGAAATGATGTGGAGGCGGCCAATACAGTGCTTCACTGTGGAGGAGATATATGGCTGATTCCAAACAATGTTTACGGAACCATGCATATTGGTTTTGGAGAAATACAACGACGGATCGCTCCTTATGGCGAGATCGGCAGATTATTGTACGAAAATCTCATATCATTTTATGAAACAGAAAACGCCTCGTGGTCGGCGGGAGAGAGCTGGTCGCTTGGAGACTCCCCGGCGGTAGGAGTGACCCTGGAACCAAATTGCGGCAGCTTTATGTACTGCAAAGCACCGGAGGTACAGGAGGATACCTCTTATCGCTATCCGGAGAACAGTCCGCAGATCAGAGTATACACATCGATCAATTCACGCTTTATTATTGAGGATTTTATCAGCAAGCTTCAAATATTGTACGGATAAAATATAGAAAACTTATACACAGGATTTTCTTGACAATACAGGTCTATTATTGTAAACCAAACACAAGGTTTACGATCAATATGCAGATGCACATGGGTTAATTCCTATGAAGATCGTGCGTAAGAGCTGTTTTGCCCCGTATGTTGTAAATCAACGACCTTTTAAAGCGTCAGTTGGGTTTGGGAGAGTGATGAGATTGGAATCAACAAGCTTGAAGAAATGCTAAAAGTTCCAAATTGCCCATTTGTTTTATATGTTGGAAAGAAAAAAACTGATAAAACGCAGGAAATTTGAAGAATATTTGTCCGAGCAGATCGAAATATAGGATTTTACATTTGAGCCTCTTTATGATATGATTAAATTTGAGTATTGAGGCTCTTTTTGTGTGAAAGGAGCTGCAATATGGGTAAAAA
>JBNMJP010000142.1:0-5219 GCA_050873905.1 Jutongia sp.
GTATAAAGACATGAGTCCTCCGACCAAGGAGCTGATGAAGCTGACACTGGAAGAGAGGATAGCACATGGCGGACATAAGGTGCTGCGGTGGATGATGGATAATGTATTTGTCCGTCAGGATCCGGCAGGGAATATCAAAATGGATAAGGAAAAATCCACGGAGAAGATTGACGGGGCCGTTGCAACAGTCATGGCACTTGACCGTGCAATCAGAAATGAGGGCAGTGATGGAAGTGTGTATGATGACCGCGGCATTCTGGTCTTTTAAGAATAAAAAAGACACACGGAGGTGTAGCAAGGAAACAGCAATAATAAATTATTCTGAATCACTCCGTGTGTCATAAAAATCATATCAGAAATCGGAGGTTGAAGCAATGGGAATAAAAAGTTTATTTGGTTTCGGACAGGCGAGGGATAAGCCTGTGGATAAGGCGGCTGATGCCGGATATTCGTTCCTGTTCGGACGGACAACAAGCGGAAAGCCCGTAAATGAAAGAACTGCAATGCAGACAACGGCAGTATATGCCTGTGTCAGGATTCTTGCGGAAGCAATCGCATCCTTACCGCTTCATGTATATGAGTATCAGGATGACGGAGGCAAGAAGCTGGTGCATGACCATCCTTTATATTATCTGCTCCATGATGAGCCGAACCCGGAGATGACTTCATTTGTGTTCAGGGAAACACTGATGAGTCATCTTTTAATATGGGGAAATGCCTATGCACAGATCATAAGGGATGGTGCCGGAAGGGTGCTTGGCCTGTATCCGCTTCTTCCTGACAAGATGGAAGTGCAGAGGGATGACAGGGGAAATATCTATTATGTGTATTCCAGAAACAGTGATGAAAATCCCATGTTCAAGGAATACGGCAATATCAAGCTGAAAGCCGAGGATGTACTTCACATTCCGGGACTTGGATTTGACGGACTGATCGGTTATTCACCGATTGCGATGGCAAAGAACGCTGTCGGCATGACGCTTGCCTGTGAGGAATACGGTGCGAGTTTCTTTGCAAACGGTGCGAATCCGGGCGGTGTTCTGGAACATCCGGGAGTGCTGAAGGATCCGTCCAAGGTCAGGGAATCTTGGAACTCCGTGTACCGTGGTGTGAATAATGCACACAAGATCGCAGTGCTTGAGGAAGGCATGAAGTACCAGCAGATAGGAATACCACCGGAAGAAGCACAGTTCCTTGAGACAAGGAAATTCCAGATAAATGAAATAGCAAGACTTTACAGGATACCGCCACACATGGTCGGTGACCTTGATAAATCGAGCTTTTCAAATATAGAGCAGCAGTCCTTGGAGTTTGTGAAATACACACTGGACCCTTGGGTGATCCGGTGGGAGCAGTCACTCCAGAGATCGCTCCTTCTGCCGGGAGAAAAGGGAAAGTATTTCATTAAGCTGAATGTGGACGGGCTTCTCCGTGGGGATTACCAGTCGAGGATGAACGGCTATGCAGTCGGAAGACAGAACGGCTGGTTTTCTGCCAATGACATCCGTGAAATGGAGAACATGAACCCTATCCCTGATGAGGAAGGCGGCAACCTGTACCTTGTGAACGGTGCAATGACCAAACTTGCGGATGCAGGGGCATTTGCTGGAGCGGACAACGGAGGGCAGAAGGAAGAAGAAAAACTCCCGGCACAGGAAAACAGCAGAAAGAGAGGTAAACGATGAAGCGGAAGTTTTGGAACTGGATAAAGAATGAAGATGAGAGCGTGCCTGATATGGAAAGGACGCTCTTTTTAAATGGCATGATCTCGGATGAAACATGGTACGGGGATGAAGTTACCCCGCAGCTTTTCAAGGATGAGCTGAATGCCGGAAGCGGAAATATCACGGTATGGATCAATTCTCCGGGCGGTGATGTATTCGCAGCAGCACAGATCTACAACATGCTCCGTGACTACAAGGCAAGCGTGACCGTCAAGATTGACGGCATTGCAGCTTCGGCAGCATCCGTTATTGCGATGGCGGGAAATACGGTATGTGTATCCCCTGTGGCAATGATGATGATCCACAATCCTGCGACTATGGCAATGGGTGAGGCAAAGGATATGCAGAAGGCAATCGCAATGCTGAATGAAGTCAAGGAGTCCATCTTAAATGCTTATGAGTCCAAGACCGGGCTTACCCGTGCAAGGCTCTCGCACATGATGGATGACGAGACTTGGTTCAATGCCAAGAAAGCCGTGGAGCTTGGATTTGCAGATAAGATCCTTTTTGATTCCGATGAGGATGAGAAAAAGAAAGAGCCGGAAGAGCCGGAGAAAAAGCCGGACGAAGGCAGTGAAGGAGAGGAAGAGGAGAAAAAGGATGACGGGGAAAAGGAGAAGAAAAAGAAGCTCCCGTTCCAACAGGATTCCATGATGTTTTCCACAAAGGCGATGAATGAATCGTTCCTTTCCAAGGTATCCCATACGGATGCCATGATACCAGTTAACCAGTTGGAAAAAAGACTGAGTCTTTTAACACATTAAGGAGGATTTCAAGATGAGTAAGATTTTAGAGTTAAGAGAAAAGAGAGCAAAGGCCTGGGATGCTGCAAAGGCATTCCTTGATGCCAAGAGAACACAGGAAGGGTTTGTATCCGCAGAGGATGCAGCCACTTATGACAAGATGGAAGCAGATGTCGTAAATCTCGGAAAAGAGATCGAGAGGCTGGAAAGACAGGCTGCCATCGATGCAGAACTTTCAAAGGCAACAAGCACACCGATCACCAACAAGCCGGATGCAAAGACTGGCGGTGACACAAAGACCGGAAGGGCAACCGATGAGTACAGAAAAGCGTTCTGGAACGGCATGAGAAACAAGGTGCTGTCCTATGAAGTACAGAATGCCCTTACCATCGGCACGGATTCCGAGGGCGGTTATCTTGTACCGGATGAGTAC
Organism: Jutongia sp.; assembly: GCA_050873905.1. GTDB lineage: Bacteria > Bacillota > Clostridia > Lachnospirales > Lachnospiraceae > Jutongia. Next base: position 2,901 of record JBNMJP010000142.1, read on the forward strand.
GAGAAGAAACTGGTGGAAGCACTGGAAGAGGAGGTATTCTTCCGTAACCTTGCAACCGTCATCAAGACATCGAGCGGTGACCGTAAGATCCCAATCGTTACATCCAAGGGTGAGGCTGCATGGATCGATGAGGGCGGCCAGTTTCCGGAATCTGATGACAGCTTCGGGCAGACAACTATCAGTGCCTTTAAGCTGGCAACCATGATCAAGGTGTCCGATGAACTCTTAAATGACAGTGTGTTCAATATTGAGCAGTATATTTCAAGGGAGTTCGGAAGAAGGATCGGTACAAAGGAAGAGGAAGCATTCTTTATCGGTGACGGCAAGGGAAAACCTACCGGAATCTTCAATGCCACAGGCGGTGCAGAGACAGGTGTTACTGCCAATAATACTTCCATTACATTTGATGATGTCATGGATCTTTATTACTCCCTGCGTGCTCCATACCGTAACAAGGCAGTATGGCTTCTTAATGATTCGACCGTAAAGGCAATCAGAAAGCTGAAGGATGGAAACGGAAATTATATCTGGCAGCCGTCCGTGAGGGAAGGAGAGCCGGACAGGATCCTCAACCGTCCGTACCGCACATCCATTTATGTGCCGGAGCTTGCAGCAGGAAGCCGTGTCATGGCATTTGGTGATTACAGTTATTACTGGATCGCTGACCGTCAGGGCAGAAGTTTCAAGAGACTGAATGAACTTTATGCTACAACGGGTCAGGTCGGATTCCTTGCATCCGAGCGTGTGGACGGCAAGCTGATCCTTTCCGAGGCAGTCAAGACACTTGATATCAAGGCTGCCGGAAAGTAGGTGGACGGATGTTCGTAACGCTTGAGGAAGCCAAAGGTTATCTCAGGGTCGATTCGTCAGACGAGGATGATCTCATCCTCCGTCTGATGGAGACATCCGACAGCCTGATCTTAAATGTGACAAGACGTACACGGGCAGGACTGAAACGGCATGAGGCACTTATCCGTACTGCGGAACTGTATGCCATTGCTTATCTGTATGAGCACAGGGAAGAAGCCGATCATAAGGCAATGACGGAAACACTGAAATATCTGCTCTTTGGGATCAGGAAGGAGAGATTCTGATGATTGAACTCATGCGTGAGAGGATCACGATACAGAAAAGCAGTACCAAAACGGATAAGACGGGAAACCACATGCTTGTGTGGGAAGATCATTATAAGTGTTTTTCCTATGCAAACAACCTGTCCGGTAAGGAATACTGGGAAGCAAAACAGGTCAATGCGGAAACAGAACTGGATTTTATTATCCGGTACTGCAGTGAGGTGTCAGGACTTGATACGGAGCATTACCGCATAGTTTTCCGTGGAAGACTTTATAATATTACATTCGTTGATAACGTGCAGTACAAAAACAAATCAGTAAGGATAAGGGCTGCCCTGATAAAGAGGTGATGGAATGGCAGAGAGAAGAACGACCGTTGACGGTCTTGCGGATGCAATCATGGACGGACTCAAAGAGTATGCAGACCTTGCAACGGATACGGTCAAGGATGCGGTAAAAGATGTATCCAAGACGGTAAAGAAGGATATTCAGGCGAATGCCCCAAAGCGGACAGGCCGGTACAAAAAGAGCTGGACCGTGAAAAAGACAGCGGAAAGCAGCAATTCCCTCACGATGACTGTTCATTCCAAGGACAGATACCAGATTGCCCACCTGTTGGAACATGGTCATGCAAAGAGGGGCGGCGGCAGGGTAGCCGGAAGGGAGCATATTGCCCCGGCGGAGGCAAAAGGAAACAGGGAGCTTCTGCAGAAGATTGAAAGGGGGCTGCGTTCATGACACATGAAGAAGTTGTGGCAATGATGGAAGAAATGAACCTTCCGTTTGCTTATGACCATTTTGTGGAAGGCGAATCCCCGGAACCGCCTTTTGCAGTATTCCTTTATCCGAGAAGCAGCAATTTCCCGGCAGACGGCAGGGTATATTATAAATCCAGCCGTCTGAATATAGAAATTTATACGGATCTGAAAAATCCGGAACTGGAACTTACAGTAGAAGCCGTGCTTGATCTGCACGGTATTTTTTATGAAAAAAGCGAAGTATGGATAGAAACTGAAAATCTGTATGAGGTGCTTTATCAGATGGAGGTATAGAAGATGGCTAATAAAAAGAACAAAGTCAAATTTAATATCTGCAATGTGCATTATGCACCGATTACGGTTGCAGAGGAAGGCACGGTCAGTTTTGGAACACCTGTACCGATGCCGGGTGCAGTATCCATCAGCATGGATCCGACAGGAGAGCCGGAATCATTCTATGCAGATGGTATTGAGTATTATGTAATCAA
>JBNMJP010000143.1:0-5167 GCA_050873905.1 Jutongia sp.
AGATGAAGCCGGGTGACTGCATTAATATTCCGGCAGAAGTAAAGCACTGGCATGGTGCAGCTCCGACAGAGTGGTTCTCGCATCTGGCAGTAGAGGTGCCGGGAGAGGAAACCTCCAATGAGTGGTGTGAGCCCGTGACCGATGATGTGTACAGCAAGCTGAAATAGAGAAGATACGGGGAGATGAAAGGAATAACACTTCAACTTATTATTGTTATGGTTGAAGTTTGAAAAGAAAACATCCGGGATGTGCTTTTTGTGGCGTGTCCCGGATATTTTTTTGCTTTTTTGATAATCTGCAATTCAGATCGTTTCATGTTGGAATAACAAAGTTTTGTCGATAAATATTTAAGAAGTAATACTTCTAAAAAAAGAATTTATGAGAGGCTTGAAGATAAGATATGAAAATAGTAAAACGTCTTTTGATATTTCTGTTATGTATTGTGATGGCTGGGGGAATTTTGTTTTTGATCTCTATTCCCGGGGTGAATGATCATATAGCAAAGCAGACTATGACAGAGCTTGCACAGGTGCCGATGCCGGAACAGACGAAATATATTGAAAAGGTATCTGCCGCCGGAAAGCTGTCGGGCAATGGAAATGGGATGCAGTATCTGGGAGCATTGCTGGTAAAAAGCGATCTTCCGCTTAAAGATCTGAAAAAATATTATGCAGCGAATACTCCAAGGAAATGGTATTGCGATGTGGAACGGCAGAAAGGTCAGAGCCTGCGTGTCAGTGAGCATGTGGATCTGCGTTTTAAGCATCCGGTCAAAGGGAAGGATTATTACGTTGTTTATGCATGGGGAGACTATGATGGAATATATAGTGAACTGGATCTGCGGGGACATTGATGGAAAGGGGTTTTACTTGTAAGAATCATAAGAAAATGTTATAATTAGATAGATAATATATTATCCAAAAACGCATAAATTTGACGGAAATAGATAAAATATTATACATAACTATTTGAAGGAGATGACACGGAATGAGAGGTCTGGTATGGGAAACAGCAGAAGAGCTTGATCTGAAAATTGCACAGCGGGTTCGGGATATTCGTAAGAGAAGATCTATTTCGCAAAAAAGACTTTCAGAGATGAGTGGGGTAAGCTATGGTTCCGTTAAACGATTTGAGACGACCGGTCAGATTTCGCTTGTGAGTCTTACGAAACTTGCCATGGCATTAGATATAGCAGGGGATCTGCGCAATATATTTACACAGATTCCTTACCGGGATATTCAGGAGGTTATTAATGAAAGCAGATAATCTTATAAAGGTTTTGTGGGATGATTGTCTTGTGGGCACTCTGGCAATGACACAGGATCAAAGAGTGGCGTTTCAATATAGTGAGGAGTGGCTGGAAAAGGAAGTATCTATTAGTCCGTTTTCTCTGCCGGTGAATGGACGTGTTTTTGTACCGGAAAAAACATATTTTAATGGGCTGTTTGGAATATTTGCAGATAGTCTTCCAGATGCATGGGGAAGACTTTTGCTGGACCGTCTTCTCAGGCAAAAAGGAAAGAACCCGGAAAACTATACGGTGCTGGAACGGCTGGCTATTGTGGGACATTCCGGGATGGGAAAGCTTGCTTATGAGCCATATATAGACATCGCACAGGAACATTCTATGGATGATCTGGATGAACTGGCGGAGCAGTGTCAAAAAATTCTGAATACGGAGTATTCTGATAAGCTTGATGAATTATACAGTCTGGGAGGCACCAGTGGAGGTGCGCGGCCAAAGATCATGACAAAGTACAGAGGGGAGGAGTGGATCATCAAATTTCCGGCACATGTGGATGGAAAAAATATTGGGAGAATGGAGTATGAGTATTCGGTTTGTGCCAGAAAATGTGGAATTACTATGAGCGAGACAAAGTTGTTTTCGTCTGAGAGATGCGATGGTTATTTTGGAATAATGCGATTTGACCGGGAGGATCATCAGGGAAAGGTCAAAAGAATTCATACAGCTACGGTAGCAGCATTATTAGAGTTAGATTTTGAACAGCCGAGTCTGGATTATCACAGTCTAATGAAATTAACGAGGTTGCTGACAGCCGATGATCCGATAGAACGGGAGCAGATGTTTCGAAGAATGTGTTTTAATGTATTTGCACATAATCGGGACGACCATTCGAAAAACTTTTCATACTTGTATAATGAAGAAAACGATTGCTGGAGGTTAAGTCCGGCTTATGATCTGACATACAGTAATACTTATTTTGGGGAACATACAACGACGGTAGATGGCAATGGAAAAGATCCGGGTATCCGTGAACTGGTTCGGGTTGGAGTGAACGCCGGAATGAACAAAGACATATGTGAAGAAATTTCACGGGAAATACAGAGAAATGTAGGAGAAATGTTGGAAGAATATGTATAATACACAAGCTTCGCACATGTAATATATCGATATGCCCATAATATGTCTTATGTTTGAAAAAAGATATCGATTTTTGCCTCAAGATGTCTGACATATTTAAAAAATGATTTTTGTCAAGAAAAATACTTGACAACATCAGGACGATTGTGTATACTACCCATTGTGTTGTAAAAGCAGACTTTGAAATGGAGGGATTATATGGCATTTGATAGTTTATCCGAAAAGCTGCAAAATGTTTTTAAGAACCTCCGTAGCAAGGGACGTTTGACGGAGGAGGATGTGAAAGCAGCTTTAAAGGAAGTAAAGATGGCTCTTCTGGAGGCAGATGTAAACTTTAAAGTAGTAAAGAACTTCGTCAAGACAGTGCAGGAGCGTGCGGTTGGACAGGATGTGATGAACAGCCTGACGCCGGGACAGATGGTGATCAAGCTTGTAAATGAAGAGCTTGTCAATCTGATGGGCAGTGAGACCACAGAGATTGCGTTGAAGCCATCCAATGAGATTACCGTCATTATGATGTGTGGTCTTCAGGGTGCCGGTAAAACCACGACCACGGCGAAGATTGCCGGAAAGCTGAAGCAGAAAGGACGTCGTCCACTGCTGGCAGCCTGCGATATTTATCGTCCGGCGGCAATCGAGCAGTTAAAGGTCAACGGAGAAAAGCAGGGCGTGGAGGTATTCTCCATGGGTACCAGCCATAAGCCGGTGGATATTGCAAAGGCAGCGATCGAGCATGCGGTAGCACATAATGAGAATGTTGTGATCCTGGATACCGCGGGACGTCTTCATGTGGATGAGGATATGATGGGCGAGTTACAGGAGATCAAGGAGAACATTGACATAGACCAGACGATTCTGGTTGTGGATTCCATGACAGGTCAGGATGCAGTCAATGGAGCTAAGACATTCCATGAAAAGATTGAGATAGACGGAGTCATTCTGACGAAGTTAGACGGTGATACCAGAGGTGGTGCGGCACTTTCCATCCGTGCGGTGACAGGGCGTCCGATCCTGTATGTCGGTATGGGAGAGAAGCTTTCTGATCTGGAGCAGTTTTATCCGGATCGTATGGCATCACGTATTCTTGGCATGGGCGATGTGCTTACTCTGATTGAGAAAGCGGAGGCTGAGATCGATCAGGATAAAGCCAGAGAGATGGAGAAGAAGTTCCGCAAGGCGGAGTTTGATTTCAATGACTTTCTGGAGCAGATCGGCCAGATGAAGAAGATGGGCGGTATCAAGAGCATTCTTGGTATGATGCCGGGAATGGGACTTCCGGCAGATCTGGACATTGATGATGATGTGTTTAAAGGAACCGAGGCGATCATTTATTCTATGACACCGGAGGAGAGAGGCAATCCGGCCTTGATCAATCCATCCCGTAAAAAGCGTATTGCGAAGGGCGCCGGAGTAGATATTGCAGAGGTCAATAAGCTGATCAAGCAGTTTGAGCAGTCCCGCAAAATGATGAAGCAGATGTCCGGTATGATGTCCGGCAAGGGCAAAAAGAAAGGGCGTTTCGGTGGCGGTATGCCAAAGCTTCCATTTGGTTTTTAAATGGGAAGCATTTATGACAGTGCATTCAGATTCCGATCATATCGGAGTTTGTATATAAATAGTACAAGCAAGATTAGGAGGTGAAAGACATGGCAGTAAAGATCAGATTAAGAAGAATGGGTAAGAAGAAAGCACCTTTCTATAGAGTAGTAGTTGCTGATTCCAGATCTCCAAGAGATGGTAAGTTTATCGATGAGATCGGTACCTATGATCCAAATCAGGATCCAAGCGTTTTCAAGTTTGACGAGGAAAAGGCTAAGCAGTGGTTGGCAAATGGTGCTAAGCCGACGGAGACAGTTGGAAAGCTGTTAAAGCAGGCTGGAATCGAGTAATTTTTTTGACCAGTGAGGATGTGTAGAATATGAAAGAATTAGTGGAAGTTCTCGCACAGGCACTTGTGGATCACCCGGAAGAGGTGGTTGTCACAGAGACTGAGACAGAGAATGAAATCCTATTGGAACTTAAGGTTGCTTCTGATGACATGGGTAAGGTTATCGGAAAGCAGGGTCGTATTGCCAAGGCAATCCGTACTGTTGTAAAAGCGGCTGCCTATAATACGGACAAAAAGATTACTGTAGAAATCGGACAGTAGGTTCGTGAAAAACGCCTGTACATGATCATGTACAGGTGTATTTTTGATTTATAGGAAACTTTATCTGTTTTGTTATTTAAGGAGATCAAATGGAAGATTATTTCAGAGTTGGTGTGATTGCCAATACACACGGGATCCGTGGGGAAGTAAAGGTTTTTCCGACAACGGAGGATCCACAGAGATTTAAAGGGATGAAGGAGATCATTCTGGATACCGGAAGTGAAAAAAAGGTTTTGGAGGTTGCTTCCGCCCGTTTTTTTAAGAATCTTGTGATTTTAAAATTTAAAGGGATTGATTCGATCAACGATATCGAAAAATATAAGGGGAAGGATCTGTTAGTGACCAGAGAAAATGCCATTCCTCTGAATGAAGGTGAATATTATATTGCGGACATCATCGGTGCCACCGTGGTTACAGAGGATGGAGTGCAGTTTGGAATATTAAAGGATGTATTAACCACAGGAGCCAATGACGTCTACGTTGTGGACCATGAGGGAACGGAAGTGCTGCTTCCGGTGATCCCTGACTGCGTGCTTGCACGGGATATGGAGCAAAAGATTGTGACGGTCCATATTATGGAAGGGCTGATGTAAAATCCTTTGAGACAGCAAAGGAAGCTGTCACAGAGTACCAAA
>JBNMJP010000144.1:0-5166 GCA_050873905.1 Jutongia sp.
CAGAGACCATTGATATGAATGCAGAACCTGTTTATCAAGAGCCTGCTGACGAACCAGCTACAGAAACCATTGATATGAATGCAGAACCTGTTTATTAAGAGCCTGCCGATGAGCTTGCAACAGAAACCATTGATATGAATGCTCCTATTGAGGAAATGGCCTCAGACGCAGTCTCTGAGGAACCTGTTGAAGACGACGAGGCAGATTTTCTTGCAGAAATGGCAATGGGAGATTCTGACGAAAATGAGGAGGATGATCTTCCGGAACTGGAAAGCTCCGTATCGGACATCGCTACTATTAACGCATTAGAAAGCATGCTGACACAGCTGCGTTCTTTCGAATCCGTTATGGAAGCACATCCTGAGCCTGCTGTAGCTACCGAGGAGCCTTCCGCTAACTTAAACATTAATGATATCAATGCTGTTGCTGCGATGTTAAATCCAGCCGAGACTGACGAAGTTCCTGCTGATAATACAACCGTTCAGGAGTCATCTTCTACTCCGGTTCGCTATGCTGAAGTCCGGAATAAAGAAACCGATGATTCTGTCAACAGTCTTGTGGATCTTTTAAAGGATGATGATCAGCCAAAGAAACGTGGTTTCTTTGGACGTAATAAAAAGAAAAATATCCCAAAGGAACTGATTGCAGATACCCCAAGATCTACCTCTACACCAGTACCGGTACCAAGTCAGGTCAGAGCAAAATCAGAATCCTCACCGATTCCTGTTTCTTCTTCCCGAATGCAGGAGGTTCGTAATCCGGACAGCGATGATTCTGTTAACAGTCTTGTGGATCTCTTGAAGGAGGATAATTCTTCTTCCAAGAAGAAAGGGCGTAAATCACGTTCTGCTGCTGACGAGTTCAGAGCTACCGCTGCAGATATTTCTGCAATGTCAAGTTCTGTTCCACTTCCAAAGCAGACATCTTCTTCCAATCCATTACGGGCATTTTCCTCATCAACACCATTACGGGCATTCTCTTCCTCCAATCCTGTCCGGGCATTTTCTTCATCCCGACCGGTTGGTCCTGTTCCAAAAGCTGAGAATTCCCAGTCAAAACCGGTATCCAGATCCAGTTACCGTGAAGTACCTGACGACGATGCTGTTGGTGGATTAGCAGATCTTCTTATGGAAGGAAAGCAGAATAAATCCGCTACACCAAAGATTTTCAAACAGAGAATGGTTTCCAGCTCACAGCCTCTTGCAGGCGTTTCTTCTGAAACTCCTGTTCCGGAGACGTCTTCCTCTGAGCCGCAGGCACACAAACCAGAGGCATCCAAATCCTTTGAAGAAAAGGCAGCTGCTCCAAATGCAAAGCCTGTGGAGACCACCGCTACCATTACAAAACCTTTAGAGGCAAAAGCCATCAGCACAAAGCCGACAGAGGCAAAACCAGTGGAACCAAAATCTGTAGAAACCAAAGCAGTGGCTACTCCAAAGCCAGAGGCTGCAGAGCCGGCACCGGCTGCACAGCCTGAGGAAGCTCCTATGGATGACTTCAAGCGTCGTCTGTTACAGGCACACTTGATTTCCAATGAGGATGACAATAATAAATAATTGATATAACAATTATATCTATTCATGGTATCCATTGCTTTTCGGCAATGGATACTTGTATAAAACCGTATTTTATACAAAAAGGGGAGGAAAACATGACAAAATTTGAATTTTTAGGCGATTTGAGCCGCCTGATCGCTGATCTTCCGCAGGAAGAAGTGGAACAGGCGATGGAATATTATGAGGATTATTTTGCAGATGCCGGTCCTGAAAAAGAGCAGGAAATCATCCGTGACTTTATCTCTCCGGCTTATATTGCAGAACAGCTCCGTGAAGCTTCTTTACAACGTCAGAGAGCTGCGGCACAGGCAAGTGTCCAGGAGACGTGCGGCAGCCACCAGAGCGCAGGCTGCTGCCAGTAAACCACCGGTATATTCCAGAAAGCTTGCAGCGCAGGCACAAAAAAATGCCTCTATGGCCACTTCAACCGGATTTGTAACACAAACTCCGACTGTAAAGACAAAATCACCGGTTTCCCCTTCTCAACCACAGAATACTCCTTCTGCAAATGGCGTACCCCAATCGGCACCAATACAGGGGCATCCTTCGGGCGCTGCTATGCCGCACTCGCAGGCATTCACTCCCGCTCAGGCTGCGGCTTCTATTTCTACCGCTCCAACTCCGGCCCAGGCGGCGGCCGCCTCCATCGCAGGTACTCCGACTCCTGCTCAGGCTGCCGCTTCTATTGCCGCATCACCAATGTCAGAGCAGACAGTCCCGGTTTCTTCTATGCCGGTCGGAACTGCACCAACTCCGGTACAACCTGCCGGTTCCGTCTCATCCCAACCACAAAATGTGTCTTCCATACAGAGGCCACAAACCGTTGGTCAAGCCGCCGGTACAGCCCCTCAGGCATCCGCTACTCCTCAACAGCAGATATCTTCCACATCTGCTCCAAAGGCAGCCGGGGGACCATCAAAGGCTTCTGCTATGCGTAACTCTATCTTCCGCGATGATACTGAGGAGGACAAAAAGAAAGCAGAAGAAGAACTTGCAAAACGCAATAAAACAAAGGTTGATATTAAATCCATCAACTCTACTACGTCCAAAGTAGATAAAAAAATATCACGGGCAGAAGCAAAACGAAATGCTGCCATAGAAAAGGCAAACAATGCCGAGCGATACAGTAGTTCCAAAAAGATTGTCATAGCAATCGTTCTATTGATAACTTGTCCGATCTGGCTGACACTTTTGGGCGTCATTCTCGGAGTATTTGTCCTTGGAATTTGTGCTGTGATCGGATGCATCCTTGCGGGAATCGGATGTTTTGCCGCAAGCCTTTCATCCATCGCACTGTCTCTTTTGGCCATACTCTCTGTTCAGATTTCAACCGGCATCTTTACATTGGGATGCGTATTATTCCTATTCGCCGCAGGATGCGGATTATGTTTTCTCGGCTACAAGCTGGCAACGCGAATTCTTCCGGGGGCATACTTCAGTATCAAGGTATTATTTAACGGAATTAAAGCAAGACTGGCTCGCCTTGCTCTCAAATAATCTGACAGACAGAAGCAAACAATTGCTTCAGAATGGAGAAAAGCATGAATAATAAAATTAAAATCATCATTGCAGTCGGTATCATAGGTATTTTGATCATGGTGGCAGGTTTTGTTATGGGTAGCGGTCCATCCTCTATTCCAGCCATTTTTTCCGGTCAGAACATTCCAACCGGTGCTGCAAATATTAAGGATGTTTCATCCAGCGATATCCGCTCTATCGAACTAAATTTATTTTCCAGTAAGATTTCCATTAAGTCCGGAGAAAATTTTGATCTTTCCGGCAGTGGCCAATTTGATGGTTATGTTCTGAATGGAGTATTATATGCAGGTGCTACAGAAGCCAAAAGAACAGCAAATGTCTTAGGCATGAAATTTAATGTTCCATCAAAATGGATCTGTGGTTATGGAAGCTATGTTCTTGTCATCCCTCCAGATGCAAAGCTGGATGAGATCACGATCAATACAAACCGTTGTGATATCACCTGTGATTCTTTAATTGCCAGCAAGATCAATATTAATGTAAAGCATGGAGATTTAAAGGTCAATCAGCTTACTGCTGACAATGCTGCCATATCTGTAGATGGTACATTAGACGCAGCCTCCTCACAGATTGCCATGAGCGGTAATATCTCTGCCAATCACCGGCTGACATTGGGCACTGCCGGTGCTGCAAAGGATAATACAATGAATAACACAACCATATACAATAAACGTGGTGGTATTACATTATATGCGAAGCTGACAGGAAGTGCTTCTGTCCAGACAAGCCGTGGAAATGTTGAAGCTGTTTTATATGGCAGCCGTACTAATTATACATTACCGGCCGCTGCAGCCAATCTTCTTATTCATGATTCCGCGATCCAGGAAGACAAAACAAAAGATAATTCCACAGAGCTATTCGGTACTGTGGGGGTGGATGTCTCAAAAGGAAATACATCCATCTCCTTTGAACAATAGCTCATACGACTCCCCAAATGCAACACATGGAAGGGGATCAACACATCCGGATTTTGGAGTTTTCCCCCTTTCATAAGGGGGGATACAGGCATTCAAAGATAGAGAATATCTTTGAATGCTTTTTTTCATATACAGAAAATACTTATAATATAGCATAATACCAGGATGAATTATTTATTGTTTTATATAAAATTATCTTATGTCTTGACAGGACATATTATACGGCGTATAATATCACCATATTATATAGCATATAGTATTATATATTGTAAAGTTATATCAATGTCAACACGAAAGGAGTTTTTCATGGTATTTAACACTGGCTCTGCATTACTGGATGCCATTGTACTTGCCGTCGTGGAACGATCCCCGGAGGGAACCTATGGCTACAAGATCACTCAGGATGTCCGCTCTGTCATAGACGTTTCGGAATCAACGCTCTATCCGGTTCTGCGAAGATTACAAAAGGACGACTGCCTTTCTGTATATGATAAAGAATGTGGTGGCAGGAACCGCCGATATTACCAGATTACAGAACAAGGCCGGGTACAGTTGAATCTCTATCGGCAGGAATGGCACAGTTATTCCCACAAGATCAGTCAACTGCTGCTGCACACACCAACAGGTACAAATCAATAAATTGTTGCACGCATCAACAGACGCAAATCAATAAAAAAATGAAAAGAAATGAGGAGAATTATGACCAAATATGAATTTTTAGGAGATTTAAGCCGGTTACTGGCCGATCTTCCGGAGGAGGAACGCAAACAGGCGCTTCACTATTACGAAGATTATTTTGCCGATGCCGGAGAAGATAATGAACAGGATGTACTAAAAGAACTTGGTTCTCCGGAAGAGATCGCCGATCAGATCAAGAATGACGGTGCCGAAGACATTTCTTACGGAGACAGTGCCAGCTCCCACGCAGCCGATGCCCCTCAGTTATATCAGACATCCCAACATACACAGGACACTTCCGATTCCGAGGACGGATGGCATAAAATGCCCGGCTCACAAAATACCAATTCGCAAGACAACGGCGGCTGGAATCAGTCTTCCGGCAATTACAGTAACGCAAACGACAGTCAGACATCTTACCGGCAGACAGGACAGAAAAAAACCGGCTTTTTTACCAGAATGGATCAATCAAATAC
>JBNMJP010000145.1:0-5156 GCA_050873905.1 Jutongia sp.
CATCCTGTCCCTTCGTCACCTTACCAAATGCTGCATATGCGCCGTCCAGATGCGGAGCATCTTTATGCATAATAAAGAACTGTGATCCTGCGGAATCCGGCATCATGGAACGTGCCATGGAAAGCACACCTGCCGAATGCTTCAGATCATTGGCAAAGCCATTCTGTGCAAACTCTCCCTTAATAGAATATCCGGGTCCACCGGTACCAATGCCATCCGGATCTCCTCCCTGGATCATAAATCCCTTGATCACACGGTGAAAGATCAGACCATCATAAAAGCCCTTTCCGATCAGGGATAAAAAGTTGTTTACTGTATTTGGTGCAATCTCCGGATAAAGCTCTGCCTCGATCGTACCCTGTGTTGTTTCAAATGTTACAATTGGATTCTGTGCCATTGTCCTGTTCCTTTCTGACTCTTTATTGACCGTTCCATCTCCGAAAAGCATGCACAACGATCTGTTCCTTTCCATCATATAGGATATCCGTTGAAATGTAAAGGACTCTCCTTTTCCCGAGACACTTTTCTCATTCTACATCATTCATTTCCAGTCCTTTCACGATAGCTCCAAGATTTTCCGCATCTACAGCCTCTCTGGATATTGTTGTAGCATTCACTCTGCCTGGATGATAAACAAGGCCGCCTAAAAGAGCCGACTCCCACAAAGCATCTCCCTTTTTCATGGTACGACTGATCTGTGTTTTCTCATACTCTGCCCTTTCCCAGATACATGCCATATCAAGGGTTCCATCACACACACTGCGAATACACTGACTTGCGGTAAGATCTCCGTTTTGAATCACAATCTGTGTGGGATTTACGGCCTCTCTGTCATAATAAGAATTCACCTGCAGACAAAGTGAATTGTTTTCTTTTTTCTGCAAAATATATGCTCCTGTGCCAACCGGCAGGCTTCCATCTGATTTTCCTATTTCGATCTCAGAGTCTTTTTCTCCGGAAACATCCTTGGAAATCTGGTGCGTAACCACATATATGTTTTGCAGCTTTTTGCGGTCATTTTCCCGATATTTTGTCGTCTCGATCTGTATCGTTTGATCATCCAGTTTTTGGATTCCCTGTATCTTTCCATCTCCCGCTGCTCTCCCCGGCCAGAAGTATTGAATGGTCAGTCCTTGCAGCTTTGCTTCATAATCTGTCCCTGTCATCTCTTCCAGATGCTTCAGATCTGTCCCATACTGCTTTGCAATATCCTGAACCGCCTGTTTCCCATTTCTGCCTTTGCCGGTATAAGAAGTATTCGGTGCATAATAATAGGCAAACAGCTGCACCGGTTCCGGATAACGTTCACAGAGCTTTTGTGCCGATTTATTATAATATAATGTTTTCACCCAGTAATATTCTTTGTATAACACAGGAGTCACAAGCTCCGTTACCACCTGCTGCCGTAACTTTTTATCCGGCTTTCGGATTGCCCGCCTTACCTTTTTCATTCTCTGTTTCAATTTTTTTCCTGCAGCCCCATAACGATAGGAACAAAGCCCGCGAATACTCATCCCGTCGATTGTATCATCCCCCCGATATCCTGTCTGACAGCGTATATAATAATTATAAAGAAGAGTATCCGCTGTCACCAGTTTTCCATCCGAATCCATTACATTCTTCTTTAAATGGATCCGATAAACGGCCCCGTGTCCTTTTTTCTTCCAGGTCACCTCCGCCAGATCACTGACTTTCTGATACAACAGGGAAAGCACTCTCTGATCCCCAGCTGTCTCCCAATGAAATGCCGTAGCTCTCCCACTTAATTCCCCTGCATATAGCTTCAATGTTCCCTTTGTGCCGCCGGATTCCGCACTTTTCTCTTTACTGACCGCCCAGACTTTCCTGCGTTCTCCCTCCTTCTGCCTGTCCCCGGCAAGCTTTCCGCTGATTCCAAATAAGCCTGCAACCACCACACACAGAAGCACAAACAACATAATCCAGTTTTTATATTCTGTTCTCATTTTTCATAGTTCCTCCCGATGAATTCTTTCTCCACCTTAACGAATATTCATCCGGAATACAACAGAATTACTTCGACAGATTTCTCTGTTCTATTTGATTTTTCCACTCCATATAATAAAAAAGACATTACATGATCAATCATTTCCTGTTTTCGAAATCTACTACAAAAGGAGTTTTCTCTATGAAAAATCAAACAAAAAAAACGCTGTCCAATACTTCTATCAGCGTTTTTCTTTTCGTTGCCGCAGGACTGTCCCTGGGATGTATCATTGCTTTTCTCCTGCGCAGCGGCATATATGCATATATCTTTCATCTATACCAGACTCTGCTTTCACAGCTTCAGGCACTGGAGATAGACCGGCAGGATTTCTTTCTGCTTGCTATCCGCAGAACCCTGAAATATTTTCTGCTTCTCTGGTTCTTTTCCTTTACCAATGTCTGGAAATATTATTATCGTCTTTTTTCCATATATATTGGGTTTCAACACGGACTTTTACTGGCATTTTGTATCCAGTTAAACGGACTCTGGGGGCTGGCAGGATATTTTTGTTTTCTTTTGCCTCAGGCATTTCTTGTAGTCCCTGCATTTTTGATCTGCATCAATCACTGTGATCATATCCACAGCCAGCTTCACAGCATTACCATATCGAAGCACACCCTGATCCTGTGTGAATTTCCATTTCTCTTTCTCTCCACGCTTTTTTTGATCCTTGGATGTGTGCTGGAGGCCTGTGCAAATCCTGCGCTACTGCGCCTCTATTTTCGATAACATCTGCCGCTCCAGCTCCTCCGGTGTACCGTCGTTGCAGATCACGACGTCACTGCACTTCTGAAACTCTTCCTCTGACATCTGTCTTTTCAAAATAGCCGTAATCTTCTCCTGACTGTATCCCCGGCTGTCTGCCAGACGTTTTCTGCGAAGCTCTTCCGAAACAAAAATATACCAGATTTCATCACAAAGCCGGTCACAACCGCTTTCAAACAAAAGTGCAGACTCCAGAACGATCACACCCTCCTGCTTTCTTCTTTCGTCAATATATTTTTTTACATAATCGATCACCGCCGGGTGGATCAACCGATTCAGCCAGCTTCTCTCCGCCTCATCCGCAAAGACCTTCTGTGCCAATTTCGTCCGGTCAATCTCCCCCTGCGGGTCGGTAAGCTCCGTTCCAAAATGTCCGAGAATCTCCTTATAACAGCGGCTGCCCTTTTCCATCACTGTATGACCAAGCTCATCAGTGATCAAAAGCTCCGCATTTCTTTTCTCTGCCAGCATCTGGGCCGCCAGACTTTTCCCGCTTCCCACACCGCCAGTCAGACCAATCACGTACATATCATTATCCTTTCCCTGCCGCATATTTTGTCGCAGTTTTCTTTCCCAATACACAGCTTTTCTTTTCCATAATGAGGCTCTGTATTTCAGAATCTAATGGGCTTCATACCAGTTACTTCCCTCTTCTACCTCAACCTCCAGAGGTACCGCAAGCTCTGCCGCATGAGCCATTTCCTTTTCCAGAATCTCACGGACCTTTCCGGTCTCTTCCACCGGTGCCTCCACCAGAAGCTCATCATGAACCTGCAGTACAACCTTTGCCTGAAGACCTTCCTCCAAAAGCTTCTGGGAAACACGGATCATGGCAATCTTAATAATGTCTGCCGCCGTTCCCTGAATCGGAGAATTCATTGCCACACGTTCCCCAAAGGAACGCTGCATAAAATTACTGGAAGAAAGCTCCGGAACCGGTCTTCTTCTGCCAAACATAGTTTTGGCATATCCCTTGTTTTTGGCATCCTCCACCAGTCCGTCCAGATAGGACTTAATCGCCGGATAAGTCTCAAAATACTGCTGTATAAACTGCTCCGCTTCCTTCCGGGACACATTGAGATCCTGCCCCAGACCGAAGGAGCTGATGCCATAAACAATTCCAAAATTCACTGCCTTGGCATTTCTTCTCTGGAGATCTGTCACCTCGTCAAACGGCACATGAAATACCTTGGAAGCAGTACTTCTGTGAATATCTTTATTTTCCCGGTATGCTTCGATGAGCTCCGGATCACCGGACAAATGTGCCAGCACCCTCAGCTCGATCTGGGAATAATCGGCATCCAGAAATACCCAGTCCTTTCGCGGAGTAAACACCTTTCGAAGCTGTCTTCCAAGCTCCATCCGAATCGGTATATTCTGCAGATTCGGGTCGGTGCTGCTGATCCTGCCGGTGGCAGTGATGGTCTGATTAAACTTTCCGTGAATCCGTCCATCCTCCTCAATATAAACCGGAAGACCATCCGCATAGGTGGATTTTAATTTGGTCACCTGACGATATTCCAGAATCTTCGGAATGATCGGATCCTCCGAGCGAAGTTTATCCAGAATATCTGCCGAAGTAGAATATCCGGTCTTTGTCTTTTTAGCAAATGGCAACTTCATTTTTTCAAAAAGGATCACACCAAGCTGCTTTGGGGAATTGATATTAAACTCTTCGCCCGCCAGCGCATAAATATCCTTTTCCAGTTCCTGTATGGTTTTCTGAAGAGATGCTGACATATCCGTCAGTACCTTGCCATCAGCGCATACCCCCAGCCTCTCCATCTGATACAGATAATATGCTGTCGGGATCTCAATCTCCTCATAGAGCTGCCACATATCCTGCGCTTCCAGCTCCTCCCTAATCTCATGAAATGCCAGACAAGGCACAAAGGAAAGCTGTCCCAGATACTGCATCAGGGCATCCTTCTGTGTTTCCTCCTCGTAAAGCTCTGCAATTCTTTTTTTGCCGAAGAGCTCTGCATAGGAGGATATGGTCATATCCAGATAATCTCTGGCAATGTCATCCACCTGATACGTATCCTTCAAAGGGTTTAACAGATATGCCGCAATCTCCAGATCTGCAATTTTTGTAAACAGCCTTTTCTGCTCCTGCACGGTTGCCGCCGGGAATCCGTCCTGTCCTGCTGCTTCATGATCCCGGGACAATTCTTCTACAGGCGTCGTATGATGAAGCATATCCTTCCATCCCAGCACAGCAATATGATCGATGGTGTCCACCAGTTTTCGAAGCTCCGCCACGATCTCCGCAGAGCTTAACGCTTCCTCTGCCATAATACATGCGGTATGAACTTCATCCTCTGCAGCGTATGAAATGGAAATACCATAAAACGGATATTCCTTTTCCTGCTCCCCGGTATGCTCC
>JBNMJP010000146.1:0-5104 GCA_050873905.1 Jutongia sp.
AGCTGCGGATGGAGCATTGGCGGCAGGGGTGGCGGCTGGCGCTGCCTGTGCCTGCTCAGCCTGCATCTGGAACAGAGAGCCGGCATTGATGCCACCGGCCTGATTTGCCATGTTCATACCGGCAAATGCCATCATTGGTCCTGTTGATGTATTGGCAGCAGCAGACTTCATTGCCTCTGCCTGAGCTTCTGTCAGTGTAGCGGCTGCCATGCCCGGATTGCGCATTACAGCGGTACGCTGGAGGTTTTTGATCATATCCTCATCTTCCTTCGGAGCGGTGATGCTGTTGACACCAAAGGAAACGATCTCGATACCACGAAGCTTTGCCCATTTTTCGGAGAGAACCTTATTTAAAGCCTCAGCCATTTCTGTGGTATGGGCCGGAACGGCACTGTAGCGGATGCCCATAGCAGAAATCTCTGCGAAAGCCGGCTGCAATGCGGTCATTAATTCTGATTTTAACTGTCCGTCAATCTCGTCGCGTTTATATTCTTCTACGATATTGCCGCAGACATTGGTATAAAAAAGGATCGGATCCATGATCCGGTAAGAATACTCACCGTTACAGCGAACCGTGATGTCTACGTCGAGTCCGATATTCTGATCCACCACGCGGAATGGAATCGGATTTGGGGTACCGTATTTATTGCCCATAAGCTCCTTTGTGTTAAAGAAATAGACCCGCTGATCTCTGCCGGCATCTCCACCGAAGGTAATACGGCTTCCGATTTCTGAAAATGTATTTAATATGCTTTTTCCCAGAGAACCGCAGAATAAGCTTGGTTCTGTGGAGGTATCATATAAAAACTGTCCTGCCTCTGCACAGACTTCCACGACTTTTCCCTGATCTACGATGATCATACACTGTCCTTCATTGACAGCGATCACGGAGCCGTTCGAGATAATGTTGTCATTGCCGTTATTTTTTGTTCCAAACTTGCCCTTGGTGCGTTTAAAACCCTTTGCTACCAGGACATCGGCATCCAGTGAATCACAGTAAAAATATTCCTTCCACTGGTCAGCCATTGTGCCACGGATCGCTCCGCCGATTGCTTTGATCAATCCCATGTAATCGTACCATACCCTTTCCGATGCCGTGTCTGTGACAAACGGCATATCATTGTTTGATTAACGTGTGATATATAATTATGATGCAAGGGTCAAAATTACCTTTGGCCCCTATACCATAATTATACTGGTTATCGACTAAAAAGTCTATGAAAATGTAAAAAGCGACCCTTTTATGAGAAACAGTTGCAGGATAAAGGTGGAAATGATATCCTATGTTTATATACCGAAAGACATAGGGAAAAACTATGCTTATCAAGCCGGTTTCCGGTAAAGCTGAGAGGAGAATGAAAATGAACGATTATACGATCAATACAAAATGTGTGCAGGCAGGGTATACGCCGGGCAATGGAGAGCCGAGACAGATTCCGATCATACAGTCAACGACATTTAAGTATGACACCAGTGAGGATATGGGAAAGCTGTTTGATCTGGAGGCGGAGGGCTACTTTTATACACGTCTTCAGAATCCCACTAATGATCATGTAGCGGCAAAGATTGCCGCATTGGAGGGGGGGACGGCAGGAATGCTGACCTCCTCCGGTCAGGCAGCCAATTTCTTTGCATTATTTAACATCTGTGAATGTGGAAGCCATATTGTGGCATCTTCGTCCATTTACGGCGGTACCTTCAATCTGATTGCTGTTACCATGAAGAAAATGGGAATCGATGCGACCTTCGTTTCCCCGGACTGCACTGAGGAGGAGTTAAATGCCGCATTCCAGGATAATACCAGAGCGGTTTTTGGAGAAACGATTGCAAATCCTGCTTTAACTGTGCTGGATATTGAGAAGTTTGCAAAGGCTGCCCATGCACACGGGGTACCTCTGATCGTGGACAATACCTTCCCGACACCGGTAAATTGTCGTCCAATCGAGTGGGGAGCAGATATTGTGACACATTCCACAACCAAATATATGGATGGCCACGGAGCTGCTGTGGGCGGTGCGATCGTTGACAGCGGTCATTTTGACTGGATGGCTCATGCGGAGAAGTTCCCGGGGCTTTGCCAGCCGGATGATTCCTATCATGGGATTACATATGCCGAGAAGTTTGGCAAAGAGGGAGCATTTATTACAAAATGTACGGCTCAGCTTATGCGTGATTTTGGATGTATCCAGTCGCCGCAGCATGCATTTATCCTGAATCTTGGTCTGGAATCCCTTCATGTAAGGATGCCCCGTCATGTGGAAAATGGTCTGGCAGTGGCAGAGTTTTTACAGCAGCAGCCGCAGGTGGAGCATGTGAACTATCCGGGACTCAAAGGTGATCCATATTACGAGAGAGCGCAGAAGTATATGCCAAACGGAGGCTGTGGAGTGGTATCCTTTGAATTAAAGGGTGGACGTGATGCGGCAGAGAAATTTATGAAGAAATTAAAGCTTGCTGCGATCGAGACACATGTGGCAGACGCAAGAACCTGCTGTCTGAACCCGGCGACCTCTACACATCGTCAGATGAATGATGAGCAGTTAAAGGAAGCAGGTATTCCGGCAGGACTGATCCGTATTTCCTGTGGACTGGAGGACAAGGAGGATCTGATCGCAGATCTGAAACAGGCTCTGGCGTAAAATATTTTGCGGAGGCAAAGTAAGGTCGGAATTAATAATTTGATCTATCCCAGTGCGTTCGCAAAGCTTTCTTCGCTTGACATGAGGTCTTTTTCTGTCTTATGATATGTAATACATACATTCAGGAAAGGCTTAAAGTTATATGGCAGAAAAGAAACAGTTTAATAATAAAGAACCACAGACGCAGTCTTTTGCCAGTCTGGCAGAGGAGATGTTTGGATGGTCCAGAGAAGAGACGTTTCCGGAAAATGTCAGCGGGGATGCAGCATATATCCTCCAGGCACAGCGGCAGCGTCTCCGGCAGAAAGGTCTTGAGATGGAGTATGATATGACATCTCAGGACTTTTTTTGTGACAAAAGGAAAGAAAAAGGAAATCTACTCTTTTTGCGCTGGAAGTGCATCGGAGATATTTGCTTTACGATGGATTCCGGCAGAAAGAAAAAGCTTCCGGCAAGTCTGCGGTTATGCGGAGCCGCACCATGGCTTGGCAGGAGACATATGGTAGAACAGCTTTATTGGAGAGCAGAGCAGGGAACGGATCGAAATAAGATATTACGAAGAGTTGCATGGTGCTTCGGAATAGGAGCAGTCATTGGATTTCTGGCAGCGTTATATCAGATTTTAATTCAGGACAGTATGGTATACGCGAATCTTTTGATCGATCCCGTGATCGGTGCTCTGTTCAGCTATGCTGCATATGCACTGGTACAGTTGGGCAAGCTAGTGGTGAAAAGTGCCCGGACGATGCCTTTGATCCGGAAAAGTAATCAGACCTCCATGGAAATTACTTCGATTATGCAATTGTTAAATCAGGATTTCTCATTTCCTTTATTTGAAGCGCAGATAGTTGACCTGCTTCAGAAGGTGATCTACACCGGAGATATTTCGGAGCTTTCCCAGTATGAACCGGAGGCGAGGGAAGGATGTCTGGAGGATATTGTACATTGTGTTTATGATGGAAATATGATCTACCGGGGCTATCGCAGAGATGGGGAGAAATGTATTCTGCATCTGGATGTTTATATGGAGGATATTTATGAGAAAAATGGCAGGATCCGGAGACGAAAGGATCTGTTTCATATGACGGTCTGCAGGGATTTTGGAAATCATAAAGAGAAAAACTGGAGTGTGCAGGCAATATGGAGACAATAATGCAAAAAATGCTTCTAAAGCAGCCTGCATACGGCTGCTAAGAAGCATTAAGATTTTGCATAGAAAAAAGCTTCTAAGACTGCAAAAATACGCAGTCAAACAGCTTTAAGGTTTTGCATTATTATTGTGAGATTAAAGTAATGGAGGTAGAGGAATGAGTGTAATATATGATTTTGATAAGGAGATCAATCGGAGAAATACCGGTTCCCTGAAGTGGGATGTGCCGGAGGGCGAGCTGCCTATGTGGGTGGCGGATATGGATTTTGAGACGGCACCGGCGGTGAAGCGGGCACTGGAAAAGAGAGTGGCTCATGGGGTGTTTGGATATTCCATTTTGCCGGATACCTGGTATGAGGCGTACCAGCACTGGTGGAGCAGTCGTCATGGCCTGCAGATTGAAAAAGACTGGCTGGTCTTTTGCACCGGCGTGATCCCGGCATTGTCCACAGCCGTGAGGAAGCTTACGACACCTGGGGAAAAGGTACTGATCCAGACACCGGTTTATAATATCTTCTTTAATTCCATTATCAATAACGGACGCTTTGTGGTGGAAAGTCCTCTGGCATATGACGGAGAGCGATATGCTATCGACTGGGAGAATCTGGAGCAGAAGCTTTCGGATCCGCAGGTTTCCATGATGATCCTGTGTAATCCCCATAATCCGGTAGGAAATATTTGGGACAGGCAGACATTGGAGAGAATTGGAGAGCTTTGCCGGAAGTACCATGTAGTCGTATTTTCGGATGAGATCCACTGTGATCTTACGGCTCCCGGAAAGGAGTATGTTCCTTTTGCGAGCGTTTCCGAAACCTGCAGGAGTATCAGCGTGACAGCAATCGCACCTACCAAGGCGTTTAATATTGCGGGAATCCAGACCGCAGCGGTCATGGTGCCGGATGAGCTTTTGCGCCACCGCATGTGGAGAGCGTTAAATACCGACGAGGTGGCAGAGCCGAATGCTTTTGCCGTAGATGTGACTGTGGCAGCCTTTGAAGAGGGCGGCGAATGGCTGGATGCACTGCGGGACTACCTTCAGGAAAACAAAAAGACCGTGAAAGAATATATTCAGCGTGAGATTCCACAGATCAAAGTGGGATCGTTGGACGTGACATATCTGTTGTGGTTGGATTGCAGCCAGATTACAGATAATGCAGAGAAGTTAAATGTATATTTAAGAAAAAAAGCGGGAGTATATCTGTCAGAAGGTAATATTTTTGGAGGAAATGGAGCCGGATTTCTTCGTTTCAATACTGCAACTACCCGCAAAAATATATTAGAGGGATTAAAGAGATTAAAAAGCGGGATAGAAGGC
>JBNMJP010000147.1:0-5102 GCA_050873905.1 Jutongia sp.
GCCGGTGTACCGATGTGTCCGCCGGAGGGCGATGCCGGAACCGGTATGGTGGCAACCAACAGCGTGAAGGTGCGTACCGGAAATGTATCCGCAGGAACCTCTGTTTTTGCCATGATCGTTATGGAGAAGGCATTGAAAAATCTTCACACAGAAATTGATCTGGTGACTACGCCGGCAGGTGATCTGGTGGCTATGGTACACTGCAATAACTGTACCTCTGATATCAATACATGGGTGAATCTTTTTGAGGAGTTTGCGGAAGCGGCAGGAATGAAGATTGACCGGGGACAGTTGTTTGATCTGCTGTTTAAGAAGGCGCTGGAGGGAGAACCGGACTGCGGAGGTCTTCTTTCTTATAATTATTTTTCAGGAGAGAGTATTACAGGCTTTGATGAGGGCCGGCCGTTATTTGTACGTCATGCCAATGATAAGGTCAGCCTTGCCAATTTTATGAGGGTTCATCTTTTCACGGCCCTTGGTGCCTTGAAAAACGGACTGGACATTCTGCTGAAGGAGGAGAAGGTGCCTGTAGATAAGATTTACGGACATGGTGGATTCTTCACCGTGCCGGGTGCCGGACAGAAGATTATGGCAGCAGCAATGAATACGCCGGTATCTGTGATGGATACGGCAAGCGAGGGCGGTGCCTGGGGTATTGCGGTACTGGCACAGTATCTGGTAGCAGGAGACGGAAAGGATCTGGCAGATTATCTGGATCAGGAAGTGTTTGCCGGACAGACAGGAACTACGTTGGAGCCGGATGCTGCAGATGTGAAGGGCTTTGATGATTTCCTGGTGCGTTACAATAAGGGACTTGCGATAGAGCGTGCTGCGGTAGAGAGTATATAAAGCGGATCACAGCCTGGTTATCTGAGATATGGGACAGTATATAGCGGAAAAATCTAGTGTACGAAATATGGTACAGATGAAAGGAGCATGGATAAATATGTTAGAAGCATTAAAACAGCAGGTTTACGAGGCAAATATGGAGCTGCCGAAGCGGGGGCTGATCACATACACATGGGGAAATGTCAGTGGTATTGACAGAGAAAGCGGTTATTTTGTCATTAAGCCAAGCGGCGTTGATTATGATAAGCTGACACCGGAGGATATGGTGGTAATGGATCTGGAGGGCAATAAGATCGAAGGGAAATATAAGCCGTCCTCTGATACACCGACTCATCTGGAGCTTTACAAAAAATATCCCGAGATCGGCGGTGTGGTACATACCCATTCGCCGGAGGCAACCTCATGGGCACAGGCAGGCCGGTCGATTCCATTATATGGAACCACTCATGCCGATTATTTCTTCGGGGAGATTCCATGTGCCAGAAGCCTGACACCGGAGGAGATTGATGCAGCCTATGAACAGAATACGGGACTGGTGATCATTGAAACCTTTGAGGAACGGGGACTGAATCCGATGCATACACCGGGCGTTCTGTGCAAGAATCACGGACCTTTCACATGGGGGAAGGATGCCGCCGAAGCAGTACATAACGCGGTAGTTCTGGAGGAGGTTGCTAAAATGGCAACCAAGACGGAGCTGATCAATCCGAAGGTACAGCCGGCACCGGACTGTATCCGGGATAAGCATTTTTATCGCAAGCACGGTGCAAACGCATATTATGGTCAATGATAAAAATTAAAGATTTAGATCAATATAGATGATGCCGGGGTCAGAAGCAGATAGCAATTTGTATGTAAACATACATTGTTATCTGCTTTTGACTCTTGCATTATATAGATATTTTACTATTGATTTGATACAATAGGACATAAAAGAGAGAATCGAAACCGATTCTGTAAGAAATGGGGAGCGTGTATGTATAAGGTATTTTTGATCGAGGATGAGATTGTGATCCGGGAAGCACTGGAACGGATGATTCCATGGAATGAATATGGCTTTGAACTGGTGGGCAAGGCGAAGGATGGAGAGATTGCACTTCCTATGATCCGCAAGACAAAGCCGGATGTGTTGATCACAGATATCAAGATGCCGTTTATGGACGGACTCACGTTAAGCAGTATTGTGAAGAAGGAATTTCCGGAGATCCGCATTGTTATTGTCAGTGGTTATGACGATTTTGAATATGCCAGAAAAGCCATTGCTATTGGTGTCGATGATTATTTATTAAAGCCGATTGCCAAAGCAGATTTTGTCCGTGTTCTGCAGAAGATTCAGAAGGAATTTGAAGAAAAGGGAAAGCAGCAGGATTATTATGAGAAATTTGAAAAAGAAATAAAAAAATACGAGAATCACTCCCGACGTGATTTTTTTGAGCTGCTGGTGACAAAGCACGCAGATCTGCCGGAGATTTATGACAGAGCAGAAAAGCTTTCCATTGACATTATGGCAGAAAGCTATAATCTGGTATTTTTCTCACTGGCGGAAAGCCGGGACACGGATACGATCGATCAGGAATATTCTCAAAGGGCGGCAGATATGCAGAAACAGATCGATGATACGCTGCAAAAAGAGAAAAATCTATATATGTTCCGGAATCAGACCTTCAGCTATGTACTGCTTTTGACCGGGGACACGGAAAATATACAGGAGTATACGGAGCACTGTGTAAAGCTGCTTCAGGATATTCTGGAAAAGGACCAGAGTGGACTGGAGTGGATCGTATGTGCATCAAAGCCGGTGGAACGTCTCAGTCAGATGCCGGATTGCTATAAGGAGGGAATGCAGCTTTTCGCATATCGTTATTTTGGTTATTCTCATGTGGTATCCCAGGACATGGTGCCCATGGGCGAAAATCAATCCAGGGATAATGAGATCAAGGATCTGGTCAGTGTGGACAGCAATGTTGTGAATCCGGCAATCTTTCAAAATTTTCTCTGCAATGGCCTGGAAAACGAAGTTACCGGTTTTGTAGAAAATTACCTTCAGATGGTAGGAGAGTCTGCGCTGAAATCAAAAATGTTCCGCCAGTACATTCTTTTGAACATTCATTTTTGTATTGTATCTTTTTTGCAGAAGCTGGGATATGAAAAGGATGTGGTGGATCATTCTTTACTGGAAGCCTCCGGTATGGGACAGCCACTGGATCATGACAAAATAGCGGCAAGCATATCCGGTGCTTTAAAACAGGCAATTCAACTGCGGGAAGAGAAGAGTAAAGGAAAATACCAGAATGTTTTGCAAAATGCCGTTCAATATATGGAAGAAAATTTTGCAGACGAAAATCTTACATTAAATACGGTGGCATGTGTGGCAAATGTCAGTGCAAATCATTTCAGTGCCATGTTTAGCCAAAAAATGGGACAGACATTTATTGAATATCTGACGAGTCTGCGGATGAACCGCGCGAAGGAGCTTTTGCGCTGTACGGATAAACGATCCGGAGAAATTGCATTAGAGGTAGGATATAAGGATTCCCATTATTTCAGCTTTTTATTTAAAAAGACACAGGGGTGTACACCGAGTGAATATCGCAATCAGGGGGCAGTTTCGTGAAAAAGAGAAGGACAAAATATGAGACATTAAACATAAATCAAAAAATACAATATCTGATCTGGAGTCTTGCCCTGCCATTGCTGTTTTGTATTTTGCTGCTGGTGGCTTCTATGTGTATTTCCATCGGAAATTATTCTACGATCACCCATAATATGAATCTCAGCAGTGAATTCAGTCTGAGCTTTAAGGAGAATATGGATCTGAAAATGTACCATTATTGTGTGGGGAGCGCAGAACAGAAAACGCTTCCTGTGAAGGACGTGAACCGGGCAATCCGGTTGGCGGAAAAGCTGGAAAAAACGACGGTACGAAAGGAAAGCCGCAGAGCCATCGAGCTTGTGATCGCAGATTGTAAAAATCTGAAAAAGCGAATGCGTGCCATTGCGGAAACGAAAGGGTATGATTCCAGACAGGTACAGCTCACCAATAATGTATATGTGCTTACGGAGCTGACACAGAAAGCGATGGGAGACTATATTTATTATGAGGCGGGATATCTGAAAAAAGTAGAAAATGATATGTTTGCCCGGATTCTTGCCGTGGGGATCATTCTGGGAATATTTGTGTTTGTGATCGTTGCATTGGTGGTAAAAAAATCCTTCCGGCTTGCCGGGGAGATTACAGATCCCATAGGTGGTGTCAGCGATAATGTCCGAAAAGTTGGACACGGAGATTTTGACATCACACCGGTGGAAACAAATGTGATCGAGGTAAAGGAACTGGACCGCGGCATTTTGAAAATGGCGGGGCGCATCCAGACTCTTTTGGAAAATGTGAAGGAGGAGGAACGGAAGCAACATATGATCCAGCTGGAGCTTCTCCAGGCACAGGTAAATCCGCATTTTCTATATAATACTCTGGATACGATCGTATGGATGGTGGAGGCGGATATGCATGATGAGGCGATTGAGATGCTGACCCATTTGTCCGTCTTTTTCCGGACTGTTTTATCCAAGGGGGAGGATGTGATCTCGCTGCATGACGAGGTGTTACACACGAAAAGTTATCTGGAGATTCAGCAGATCCGTTACAGTGATATTCTTGATTATGCCATCGAGCTGCCGCAGGACATGGAAGAGATCCGTCTGCCAAAGATGACATTGCAGCCGCTTGTGGAAAATGCGCTGTATCATGGAGTAAAGGAAAAAAGAGGAAAGAGCAGCATCTGGATCACTTTTGAGGATGCGGGCAGGGATATCGTCATTCAGGTGAAGGATGATGGGATCGGTATGACAGAGGATCGCCTGCGTGAGGTACAGGAGGGACTTAAGAACAACCAGAGCGTAGGCTTTGGAATGTCTGCAGTCGAGGGGCGTCTGAAGCTTTATTACGGAGAGGAATATGGTCTTGATATTTGTTCAAAATATCAGGAGGGTACTGTCATTCGTGTTAATATTCCGAAAAAATTTAATTTTTCGGATAAAAAAACAAACAAGATATAATCATTTGATAAAATATTAAACTTTTTGCATAAGTATCTTTATGGTAAAAAACAGGAAAAAATCTATAATAATACTTGTAAGCGACATACAAACTCAAATTGGAGATAGAGGAGGAAAACGATATGAGAATTAAAAAAATTATATGTTCAGCATTATTAGTATCTTGTATGGTCTTTGCAATGACAGCATGTGGCTCC
>JBNMJP010000148.1:0-5051 GCA_050873905.1 Jutongia sp.
ATCTATCCTCTACTTCGCATAAGAACCACTCTTAGAGATCGTTGCCACATCCACAATAGAAAGATGCTGCTTATCGGCATTCTCCAGGCTGGTGAGAAGTGCATTAGCGGTGTCCAGAGAAGTCAATACATTGACACCGGTCTCAATGGCGGTACGGCGGATCAGGAAACCATCCTTCATTTTGTCGCCGTGGGTCGGTGTATCAATAACCAGATCGATCTGATGCTCCAGAAGCAGATCCATCAGAGTCGGCGCCTCCTCATTGATACGGTTGACCGGAATCGCCAGTACCCCGTTCTCATTTAATACACGGGAGGTATTTCTTGTTGCAAAGATTTCATAACCAAGCGCCTTGAAACGCTTTGCTACACCAACGGCCTCCAGCTTATCGGAATCCTTTACGGAAATGATCATCTTTTTATGCTTTGGAAGGTTGACTCCGGCACCTAAGAATGCTTTATAAAGTGCCTCGTCAAAGGTCTTGGCGATACCAAGACACTCACCGGTAGACTTCATCTCCGGTCCCAGAGAAATCTCTGCTCCACGAAGCTTCTCGAAGGAGAATACCGGCATCTTGATGGCCAGATATCCTGCATCCGGTGCAAGACCCGGCTCAAAGCCCAGATCACGGATCTTGGCTCCCAGGATCACACGGGAAGCCAGATCTACGATTGGAATACCCGTCACCTTACTGATATATGGTACGGTACGGCTGGAACGAGGATTTACCTCGATCACATAAACCTCATCCTGATATACGATAAACTGAATGTTGATCAGACCAATGACGTGAAGGGAACGTGCCAGCTTGCCGGTATAATCCACCAGAACACGCTTGATCTTGTCGGAAATCGTCTGTGCCGGATATACAGAGATACTGTCTCCGGAATGGATACCGGCTCTCTCAATATGCTCCATAATACCTGGGATCAGAATATCCTCACCGTCACATACGGCATCCACCTCAATCTCCTTACCCATCAGGTATTTATCGATCAGGATCGGATGCTCCTGATGATGACGGTTAATAACCGCCATAAACTCTACGATATCCTGATCACGGACAGCAATTTGCATTCCCTGTCCACCCAGCACATAGGAAGGACGGATCAGTACCGGATAACCAAGCTCGTTGGCAACCTTTAATGCTTCCTCCGTAGTAAATACGGTATCTCCCTTTGCTCTTGGGATGCAGCACTCCTCCAGAATCTCGTCAAACAGCTCACGATCCTCGGCAGCATCAACGTTCTCCGCACTTGTACCAAGAATCTTCACACCCATCTTGATCAGAGATTCTGTCAGGTTGATGGCTGTCTGTCCACCAAACTGTACCACAGCTCCGTCCGGCTTCTCCAGACGAACGATATTCTCTACATCCTCCGGTGTCAACGGCTCAAAATACAGCTTATCGGCAATATCAAAGTCTGTACTTACCGTCTCCGGGTTGTTATTTACGATAATGGTCTCATAGCCCTCCTGCTTCAGCGCCCATACACTGTGCACCGAACAGTAGTCAAACTCGATACCCTGTCCAATACGGATCGGACCGGAACCCAGTACCATGATCTTCTTGCGGTCACTTGTCTCTTCTACCTCATTGCTTCCATCAAAGCAGCCATAATAATAAGGTGTCTCTGACGCAAACTCTGCGGCACAGGTATCTACCATTTTGAAAGCAGCGGTAATTCCATACTCATAGCGAAGCTGCTTTACCTCTTCCTCCGTCTTGCCGGTCCAGCGTGCGATCACGTTGTCCGGGAATTCCATTCTCTTGGCTTCCTTCATCAGCTCTTTGTCAATATTGCCATTGCAGCCCTTGAGCTTCTTTTCCATCTCTACCAGAATAGCGATCTTATCAATAAACCATTCATCAATCTTAGTGATCTCGTGAATCTTGTCATAAGATGCAATGCCACGGCGAAGGATCTCTGCGATCAGATAGATACGACGGTCATCGACGATATCCAGCTTATCCAGTACGTCCTCATCAGACATTCCATCATAATCGCCGGTCTCCAGGCAATCGACATGCTGTGCCAGAGAACGGATGGCTTTCATCAGACCGCCCTCAAAATTGGTACAGATACTCATAACCTCACCGGTTGCCTTCATCTGTGTGGTCAGAGTACGCTTTGCGTTGATAAATTTATCAAACGGAAGTCTAGGAATCTTGACAACGCAGTAATCCAGTGCCGGCTCAAAGCTTGCGTAGGTCTTGCCCGTAACGGCATTTGGAATCTCATCCAGAGTGTATCCCAGGGCGATCTTTGCTGCCACCTTGGCGATCGGATATCCGGTTGCCTTGGAAGCCAGTGCAGAAGAACGGCTCACACGAGGGTTTACCTCGATCACGCAGTATTCAAAGGATGTCGGATGAAGTGCAAACTGTACGTTACATCCACCGGTTACTCCCAGCTCGCTGATGATCTTCAATGCAGAAGAACGAAGCATCTGGTACTCCTTATCGGACAAGGTCTGTGATGGTGCCACAACGATACTGTCACCGGTATGAACACCAACCGGATCCAGGTTTTCCATATTACATACGGTAATGCAGTTTCCGTTGCTGTCACGCATTACCTCATACTCAATCTCTTTCCATCCGGCAATACATCTCTCCACAAGAACCTGACCCACACGGGAAAGACGAAGACCATTGGAAAGGATCTCCTCCAGCTCTTCCTGATTATGGGCAATTCCACCGCCGGAACCACCAAGGGTATAGGCCGGACGCAGAACCACCGGATAACCGATCTTTTCTGCAAAAGCCACACCGTCTTCAATATTCTCTACCAACTCAGAAGGAGCGCATGGCTCTCCGATCCGTTCCATCAGATCCTTAAACTTCTGACGTCCCTCTGCATTACGGATCGTTTCTGCTGTTGTTCCCAGAAGCTTTACATTATGACTGTCCAAAAATCCGGACTCTGCAAGCTCCATACCAAGGTTCAGACCAGCCTGTCCACCCATGTTTGGAAGAAGACTGTCCGGTTTTTCCACTTCAATGATGTGCTGAAGCACTCCAACCGTCAATGGCTCAATATATACCTTATCCGCAATATCTTTATCCGTCATGATCGTTGCAGGATTGGAGTTGACAAGGATAACCTCCATTCCCTCTTCCTTCAGAGAACGGCATGCCTGTGTTCCCGCATAGTCAAACTCGGCTGCCTGTCCGATAACGATCGGACCGGAACCAATTACCAATACACGTTTAATTCCCTCTAATTTTGGCATTACTGATTACCTCCCATCATTTTGATAAACTCCTCAAACAGTACCTCTGAATCCTTTGGACCTGCATTTGCCTCCGGATGGAACTGCACGGTCTTCACCGGCTTTCCAATATATTCCAGCCCCTCAATGGTCTTGTCATTCACATTGATAAACCATGGCTTTGCCTTTGTGTCGTCCAGGCTATCACCGTCCACCACGTATCCGTGGTTCTGGGAAGAAATATAAACTCTCCTGGTATGAAGATCCATCACCGGATGGTTTGCTCCACGATGACCATATTTCATCTTGTATGTCTTAAAGCCGTGAGCCAGTGCCATCAGCTGATGACCAAGACAGATTGCAAAGATCGGAATGCCTGACTCGGACAGCTTGCGAATCTCCTCGATGATCTCCACACACTCAGCCGGATCTCCCGGTCCATTTGTGATCATAATGCCGTCCGGCTTTGCTGCGATCACGTCCTCTGCCTTGAAATCACAAGGATATACATCTACCTCGCAGCCTCTGTTTAACAGACAGCGGATAATATTATTTTTGGTTCCCACATCAATCACAGCCACCTTAAATC
The DNA here is from genome assembly GCA_050873905.1 of Jutongia sp. Lineage (GTDB taxonomy): Bacteria > Bacillota > Clostridia > Lachnospirales > Lachnospiraceae > Jutongia. The sequence continues at coordinate 3,806 of JBNMJP010000148.1, forward strand.
TGATCTCTGCTTTTTTCGAACCGAGATCACCCGGCTTGAAGGACTCCTTCTGGTTTCGTGACACCTTCTGTACCACACCGGTCACGGTATATTCCTTTAACTTCGGCAGAATCTCGTCCAGATTATAATTCTCGTTAGTGGTGATCATACCGTTCATGGTACCCTTTTCCCGGAGGATCTTGGTAAGTGCTCTGGTATCAATACCATAGATGCCCGGAATATCCTGATCCTCCAGAAACTTCTGCAACGTATCCTCACATCGGAAATTGCTTGGCATACGGGAAATTTCTCTGGTGATAAAACCGTCCGGCCATCCCTTCCGCGACTCCATATCGTCATAGGCAATACCGTAATTGCCGATCAGCGGATATGTCATAGTAACTGCCTGTCCCGCATAGCTTGGATCTGTCAGAACCTCCAGATATCCTGTCATAGATGTATTAAATACGATCTCACTGATCACATCCTTCTGCGCCCCAACGCTTTTGCCCTCAAATACTGTTCCATCCTCTAAAATAAGAAACGCTTTCATCTAAATTTCCCATTCCTTTCCATTTAGTTCTAGTATCATTTCAGCAGTCTCAACTAAATTTGTTGCACTGTCCATGCTTATTTTTTGTATGTATCGGTGTGCTTCCTCTTCTGTCATCTGGTTTCTCTCCATCAACAGCTCTTTCGCTTTGAGTATTGTTCTTTTCTCACCTTCTGACCGTACTTTCGGCTTATTCTTCTGCTTTTTCTTCCAGCGCCGGTACTGCACCATCATCATTTCCAGAGTATTCAGCAGATCCTGAACCTTGAGGGGCATGGGCAGCGAGACAACCTCACTGATATCACTGTCCTCCAGTTTTGCCGGAGATGCCATCAAAAGCATTTGAAAGCCTTTGGGCAGGTAATCGAGAACCTCCGAAAAGTGCATATCACGGAACCGGTATCCGCATATCACCACACCGCCGTCCAACTCATTGACTGCACTGACAATCTGTGCCCCGTTGTCACATACCAGACTGACATCATACCCGTTTCGAAGCAGAAGTTTTTTTAGATTTTTTGCATCATCCAGCTTGGGGAATGCAATAATGATATCTGCCATAAAAACCTCCCGTATATCGGTTACTTATCAGCGGTGTTCCTATACTGTTCCAAGGTAACGTTCTGTTTCCCAGTTCGTCACCTGTCTGCAATACTCTTCCCATTCTGCATCCTTTGTAGCGATCAGATAGTCGGAGACATGCTTACCCAGCAC
>JBNMJP010000149.1:0-5047 GCA_050873905.1 Jutongia sp.
CATCCGCGCCATTGGAAACCCATCCAGCGAAAGTGTCATGGATGATATTATTCACTATATCGAACACAACTATATGGACAATATCAAGCTGGAAAATATTGCGCCTCTTTTTGGATATAACAGCTCTTATCTGGGCAAGATTTTTACCAAAAAGGTAGGACAGGGTTTTAATGTTTTTGTGGACAAGATCCGTATCGATCACTCCAAGGAACTTTTGGAAGGCAGTTCCCTGAAGGTATATGAAATTGCAGAAAAAGTCGGCTACCGGAACGTAGATTATTTCCATACCAAATTCAAAAAATATGTCAATCAAAGTCCCGCTGAATACCGCAAAAAGATGAGAAAATCTGACCTGTCAAATGAAGATTAATACCGGGCAGACGAAAAGCCATGATCATATTCGGATCATGGCTTTTATATATGCCGTATATTAATTTTATACTTTTCAACCTATTTTCCAATTTTATCAGAAATATAATCTCCAACCTGACTAACATCCATCTCCAATGCATAGGCCAGCTCTTCATATAATAGCTCCTCTGCCTGGTGGAAATAGCGTTCATCCACAGCAGCCACCTTTTTACCGCTTTCGATACGCTCTTTTTTGTGAAGATAGATCGTTTTAATAATGCGGACAAGCTCCCGGCAGTCCCCGCTGCGAACTGCTTCCTTATACTGATCTTCTCTCTCCTTTTCATTTGTGATCCAGATGGTTTCCAGAGAAGGAATCTCCTCCACGAGCTTCTTCGCTTCCTCCTTATTCAATACCAGCCGCATTGGCAGCTTAACATGATCCACCGGCACATATATCATGGAGTCCTTCTGGTATACCGGACGAAGCGTATAATATTTTTGTTTACGATCCGCTACCGACATGGACAACCTTCCTACTGCAACCACCTCGCACACACCATGTGTTCCATACACTACACTGTCATTTACCTGATACATAATTTCCCTCTTTTCATGTGATAGATTCCATTTCATATAGATACTTACATTTGACCATAGATAAACCGGAAGCCCCTGTAAATAAGGCTTCCGGTGTCTGATACCGTTTCATGTTCTTTCGTAATTATACCACATTTTGAGTATTTTTGTAAGTTAAAATTCGAAAAAAGAGTTTTTGTATCCCAATAAACGATTATTTACTCCTTATTCCTTTCACCGTTTCAGGGCTTCCTCTACCTCACTGCGATAAGGAATGGAAGGAACTGCGCCTTCTCTGGTCACAGCAATGGATGATGCCTTGGCACTCATCCTCAAAATCTGCTCCACCGGCAGACCTTCTACCAGTCCAGCCAGAAAATATCCGGTAAAGGTATCTCCTGCCGCCGTAGTGTCCACCGCCTGAACAGGAAAGATCGGCTGCTTGTAGCTCTGTCCATTCTCTCCGTAAACAGCGCCGTCACTGCCCAGCGTCAGTACAATCTTCGCCTTCGGGAACCGGCAGCACATTTCATGGAATATCTTGTCCGGATCGGAAAGTCCCGTAATCTGACCACCTTCAATCTCATTAAGCAGGAAAATACTGATCTTATCCATATCCACATCGTCCAGACGTTCATTGAACGGAGATGGGTTTAATGCGATCTGCATTCCCTTTTCATAGGCACGCTCTACCATATATGCAATATCATTTACCTCATTCTGCAGGAGAAGAATATCTCCGTCCTGAAAATGGGACAGTACTCCGTCAATATATTCCTTCGTCAGCATCTGATTGGCTCCTCCAAACAACAGGATACAATTCTGTGCGTTTTTATCGATCTGAATGATCGTATGACCTGTCTTTCCCGGAATCTGCCGGATATATTCCCCATGTACACCGTACTCCTGACAGGCATCCAGAAACGGCTGCCCATCCTCTCCGATCATGCCTCCGTGATAAACTTCTGCTCCCGCCTTTGCCAGCGCAATGGACTGATTGATCCCTTTTCCTCCCAGAAATACATTCATGCCGCCGCTGCTAATGGTTTCTCCCGGCTGTACAATATGGTCCACGCGGTATACGTAATCCAGATTCATGGATCCAATGTTTAATACTTTCATATAATCCCCTTACCTTTCACAATACCTGCGGCCCTCAGACCGCAGGCTCAATCTCTGCAAAGCGAATAACCTTCGCCCGGTGAAAAAAGTCTTACTGATCTGCGTTTTCCTTTGTGATCAGGGTTACCTCTACCGGAATCTCCTTCGGAATCGTCTCACCCTTGGTGAGCTTAATTGCATTTTCTACCGCTGTAGTTCCAATCAGATCCGGCTGCTGTGCGATAGTAGCTCCCATTCTGCCCTGCTTGATCGCTTCGATCGCATCGTCCGTCGCATCAAATCCCACTACCAGCATATCCTTCTTTGCACCGGAAACTGCCTCTACAGCTCCTAATGCCATCTCATCATTCCCGGCAAATACTGCCTGAATATCACCGTCTGCCTGCAGCATATTCTCCATAACGGTCATTCCCTTGGTACGGTCAAAATCTGCTGTCTGGCTTGCAACAACCTTTAACTTCTTATCCGCAATGTTGTGGAAGCCCTGGCTTCTGTCAATGGCTGCAGAAGCGCCGGAGGTTCCGATCAGCTCTGCTGTCTTCACATTTTCCCCTAATGTGTCCACAATATACTGGGTTGCCATCTCTGCACCTGCCACATTGTCGGAAGCAATCTGACAATCGATATCCACACCATTGACGACTCGGTCCACAGAGATTACCTTAACACCCTTTGCAATGGCTGCCTCTACGGCTCCTGTCACTGCATCGGAATCTACCGGATTCACGATCAGGACGCTGACATTTTTGGATACCAGATCCTCAATATCACTCACCTGCTTTGATGCGTCGTCACTGGCATCTACCACGGTCAGAGAAACGCCGGCCTTTTTGGCCGCTTCCTTCGCTCCCTCTGCCAAGGTAACAAAGAACGGATTATTCTGTGTGGAGATGGACAAACCGATTGCTCCGCTTTCTCCGGATTTTGCTGTTCCGGAAGCTCCACCCTCACCGTCGATCACAATGCCGCAGCCTGCAAGGGAACATACCACAACAATACTCAATAATAAACTCAATAATTTCTTCATGCTCAATACCTCCCGTCTCTTATCTCTTACGATCTGACAATACTGCCACCAGAATAACTACTGCCTTGATCACTTCCTGGTAATATGTGGAAACACCCAGGATATTCAATCCGTTATTCAGGACAGCGATGATCAATACACCGGCAAGTGTTCCAACAATCTTTCCGCGTCCGCCGCTCATGCTTGTTCCGCCAAGAGCAACTGCCGCAATGGCATCCAGCTCATAGCCCTCACCAAGAGTCGGCTGTGCGGAATCTACTCTGGAGATCATGATCAGACCTGCCAGTGCAGACATAAATCCTGAAATAGAATAAACTGCAATTTTAATTTTGGTTGTATTGACACCCACAAGCTTTGCACATTTCTCATTGCTTCCTGTTGCGTAGATCCTTCTGCCGAAGGTAGTGTGATGTAATACAAAGTAAAATACCAGCAGAAGTACCACTAAAATAATTGCCGGAATCGGAATAGAAATCGCATCATTTGGTCCAAATACAAAATTTCCTTTTCCCAATACCTTGAATAAAAATGCACCGGATGCACTCTTAACACTTGCTGCCAGTCTGGAAACCGGCTTTCCGTCTGTGATGATCAGTGCCAGACCACAATAGGCAGTCATGGTGATCAGTGTTGCGATAAACGGCTGAAGTCTTCCCTTTGTAACCAGGACACCACTCACCATTCCAAGAGCAGTACCTGCCAGAAGTGCCACGAGGATTGCTGCAGCTGCCGGTGTTCCGTGGATCATCAGCTCAGCACATATGATCGCACTTAATGCAAAGGTAGAACCAACGGAAAGATCAATACCATCCGATAAGATAACACATGTCATACCAAATGCGATCAGCCCGTTAAAGGATGCCTGCCGAAGCAGATTCAAAAAGTTGCTTCCTGTCCTAAATTCAGGACTGACACAGCTGATCACAACCACCAGGAGAACTAATGCGATAAATGCGCCATACTCCCCAATCAGCGTTCCAATATTCATTTTATTCTTTTCAATATTTTTTCCCATTATAATGTACCTCCCGTCGCTAAAGTCATAATCTTTTCCTGATCGGCCTCTTTGCCGTCCAGGATGCCACGAACTTCTCCTTCCCGTACTACCATGATGCGGTCACTCATGCCCAGCACCTCCGGCAGCTCAGAGGAAACCATGATCACTGCTACTCCCATGGATGCCATCTGGTTGATGACATTGTAGATCTCCTTTTTGGCCCCGATATCCACGCCTCTGGTTGGCTCATCCAGGATCAGGATCTTAGGATTTGTTGCGATCCATTTCGCCAGAACCACCTTCTGCTGGTTACCGCCGCTGAGATTATTACATTCATGCCATGCACCGAAGCATTTAATCTTAAATTCCTCGATTTCCTTATTTACAAGATCTTTTTCCTTCTTTTTGGAAAGAACACCTTTCTTTGAAACCGATTTCAAATTAGCGATCTCAATATTGTCTGCGATACTTTTCTCTAACAAAAGACCTTCTGTCTTACGGTCCTCTGTGATAAATCCGATCCCGGCTTTGATCGCCTGCTCCGGACTTTTAATACGTACCTTTTCACCATCGATATAAATATTTCCGCGATCCTTGCTCATACAGCCAAAAAGTGCTCTCATGATCTCTGTTCTTCCAGCCCCCATCAGGCCTGCGACACCAAGCACCTCACCGGCACGCACCTCGAAGGAAACATCGTGAAACAGCTTGTCCTTTGTAAGTCTATCCACCTTTAAGACCACATCTCCAATCTTTGATTCCCTCTTTGGAAAACGTTCTCCGATCTCCCTGCCGATCATCATACGAACGACTCCGTCCATATCAATGTCACTGATCTTCTCTGTCCCGATATAGCTGCCATCCCGCAGGATCGTGATCCGGTCGCAAAGCTGGAAGATCTCCTCCATACGGTGGGATATGTATACAATGGAAACACCCTTCTTGCGAAGTGCTTTCATCACCTCAAACAG
>JBNMJP010000150.1:0-5041 GCA_050873905.1 Jutongia sp.
CAACTCGGAAAATCTGAAGTCTGTTTTGCAGTTGTCTGTTTCTTATGGGACTCATTATATCACAAATTCGCAATATTCCGGCAAAAGGTTCGAAAAAGCTCCGCTTTTCCTCACTCGCGGGCGCGTTCACATAGTAATCAGCCAGCTATCAGGTGCAAGCACCTATATCTGGCAATCACTATGTTCACTTTTGCCTTCGCGGACATTATATCTTATTTGTGCTGATAGCACAAGAGGAGTCCGTTTCTTTATGCTGTGACACATAGAAATTGTTTGTTTATCGTGCTAGGATTGACATTGTCAAAAAGATCATAACGGATGCAGGAAACGAAACAAAATCGTTGCAGGCATTCGTATCAATACAGCAGCAAATGCCGCTGTCACACAATATAAGGAGGAATCTGTTATGTTACGAGATGCATTACCGAAGATTATTACTGAAAGTGTACCGGGTCCTAAGTCAAAGGCTTTGATCGACAGAAGACATGAGGCGGTTCCGGATGCCATCGGATGTGCTTATCCGGTTGCCATTAAGCGTGGTGAGGGCGCGATGGTCGAGGATCTGGACGGCAATTATTTCCTTGACTGGGTTGGCGGCGTCGGTGTCCTGAATGTGGGATACAGCCAGCCGGCAATGGTAGAGGCAGTGAAGGAGCAGGCAGAGAGATTCTTCCATGGAATGTTTAATATTGTGACCCATGAGGGATATGTGGCGCTGGCAGAGAAGCTCAACGAGATCGTGCCGGTAAAGGGTGACAAAAAAAGAACATTTTTTGCCAACAGCGGTGCCGAGGCCGATGAGAATGCCGTAAAGATTGCCAGAGGTTATACGAAAAGACCAAACATCATTGTATTTTCCGGAGCCTTTCACGGACGTACCGAGCTGACCATGACAATGACCTCCAAGAAGGCATATGCCACCAGCATGGGACCTCTTTCCCACGGCGTATTCCGTGCGAGATTCCCATATCTTTACCGGAAACCGGCAGGTATGCCGGAGAAAGCAGCGATTGACTATTACATTAGTTCGATCTACGATGTATTTGAGGAGTGCGGTGCAGCGGATACCATTGCAGCGATCGTGGTAGAGCCTCTTCAGGGTGAGGGCGGTTTTATTCCGGCTCCGATTGAGTGGGTAAAGGCAGTCCGCAAGATCTGTGATGAGAATGGAATCCTTCTTGTGGCAGATGAGGTACAGGCCGGCTTCTGTCGTACAGGCCGCATGTTTGCATCCGAATATTGGAAGGATGCAGGATGTGCACCGGATATTCTGGCAACAGCGAAGTCTATCGCAGGCGGTATGCCTCTCAGCGCGATCGTGGCAAGAGAGGAGATCATGCAGGCAGTACCGGCAGGCACCATCGGCGGTACCTATTGTGGTAATGCGGTATCCTGTGCTTCTGCTTTGAAAGCCATTGAGATCATGGAAAAGGACGACCTCGCCGGACGCGCCATGGAGATTGGCAAAAAGGTCACAGCCCGTTATGAGGCAATGAAGGAGAAATACGGCGTCATTGGTGATGTCCGTGGACTGGGTGCTATGATCGGTCTGGAGTTTGTAAAGGATCAGGCATCGAAGGAGCCAAATCCGGCACTGGTAAAGGCTTTGGTACAGGAATGTGCTGCCAATGGCCTGATCGTGGAGAGTGCCGGAATCTATGGAAATGTTATTCGTTTCCTTGCTCCACTGGTGATCACGGATGAACAGCTTGAGGCAGGACTTGATATTATGGAAAATGCGATTGCCAAGCTTACGGCGTAGAGATTTACATTATAGTTTGGGAAAGCGGCTCACAGAAAAGCCGCTTTCTTGTAGAAATGGGGGTAAAATATGAAAGAATTAATGATCAAACCGGAAATCTATCATTTTGATACGGTCCGCGCTTTTGCGGAGGAGTTTCAGATCGGAGAAGGAGATCTGGTGGTAACCAATGAATACATTTACAAACCGTTTTTTGGAGAATTGAATCTGAAATGTGATGTCATTTTCCAGGAAAAATACGGACAGGGAGAGCCTTCTGATGATATGGTGGAGGCAATGTATAAGGATATTCACGGAGAACATAAGCGTGTGATCGCAGTGGGAGGAGGAACCGTCATTGATATTTCCAAGCTGTTTGCACTCAAGGAGGTATCTCCGGTGTTGGATCTCTATGACGGCAAGATCCCGCCGGTTAAGGATAAGGAGCTTGTGCTTGTGCCGACTACCTGTGGTACCGGCAGTGAGGTGACCAATATTGCGATCCTTGCCTTAAACAGCCGCGGCACCAAGAAGGGGCTGGCAGTGGATGAAATGTACGGTGACAGTGCAGTGCTTGTGCCGGAGCTGTTGGAAAGCCTGCCGTTTGGCGTGTTTGCGACCAGCTCCATTGATGCGCTAGTGCATGCGGTGGAGTCCAGTCTTTCTCCAAAGGGAAATCAGACCACGAGGATGTTTGGCTACAAGGCGATAGAGATGATCCTTGCCGGTTATCAGGAGATTGCAAAGAATGGTCCGGAGGCAAGAAAGCCGCTGTTGTCACAATTTCTGATGGCAAGCAACTATGCGGGAATTGCCTTCGGTAATGCCGGATGTGCTGCGGTACATGCCATGAGTTATCCGTTAGGAGCCACTTACCATGTGCCTCATGGAGAGTCCAATTACGCCATGTTTACCGGGGTTATGAAGAATTATATGGAGATCAAAAAGGATGGCGAGATTGCAAAGCTGAACCGTTTTATTGCGGATATTCTGGGGTGCTCCACTGATGATGTCTATGAAGAACTGGAAAAGCTGTTGAATCATCTGATCCAGAAAAAGCCGCTGCATGAATATGGCATGCGAGAGGAGGAAATAGAAGAATTTACAGATTCCGTCATTGAAAATCAGCAGAGACTTCTTGCCAATAATTTTGTACCGTTAGACAGGGAGCGAATGATCAAGATCTATCGGGAGCTGTACTGATCGCAAAATGCTTTAAAAGCAAAACGGTACTTTGGGCAAATGTTATGTTTTGAACATAAAAAAGTAAAAACAAAACCCGGAAGGGAATGATATGAATTGAAAATCATATCGTTCCTTTCCGGGTCATTTTATATCTGTACAATTAATCGTACAGTGAAATATGGTATCTGAGACTTCTATAGATCTTGTAGATGATCACACCGATCATTCCAACTACGGTGCCTCCTACCAGTGCAATACCAAAAGTTCCTCCGATCGCCAATAAGATCATACCTAATATTTTCATTTTCATTCACCTTTCTTTTTGCAATATGCTTTTAAAAGGCCTGCAGCCTGATGACTGCAGGCGCAGTTATATAGAAGGGATATGCAGATTCGCAACCCCTTCTTTTTCTGTATGAGAATGGACTCTCTGTCCCAGCTTCTCCATTTCTGTTACAGAGAAATATTTCGTTTATATTATTTCATACCTTCTGAGGATTTTTTATTTTCGTTTTTCATACCGGAATTTTCATACAGAAAGAAACCTCTTTCTACGAAAAGAAGTCTGTATTGTTAGAAAACGTGAATGTATCAGCCTTTTGATCCGTCCTGCTGATGAATATATGTAATAATAACAGAACCATATGTGATAATACTGCTTGCAGTAATACTGGCTTCCCGAAAACAGAACGTGTCCGGCAGTCCGCAAAGCGTTGCGGTAAGCCGGATCAGAGAACGCATTTTGGAAAGAATTCTGTTCTTCTGACCGGATACAGTCCGGCGTAATACTTCTGTAGAACCCCGCAGCATGGAATCTCCCAACTGATCCGGGGAACACATATCCTGCTCTGCGTTTTGTACCTGCAGCGTGCGAAGAATATCTGAGGATGCAGAAACAGACATGCCAAAATCAGGATCTGTCTTGACTCGTTCAAAACACATCCCGGAGACTGTCAATATAATGATCAGGCAGAGACTGATCCACCGTCTCATCTTATATGTCTCTTTCATCTGCAACACCTCATTTCCAATATATTCTAGCAAAAATGAAATGATTTTACAACTAATTAACAGTAACTTCGTCTTTTTTCTCATTTTTTGGCAAAAGACAACAAAAGAGAATGGTTTTATGGTAAGATATTTTTTAGGGAAATGTTGTCCGTACCACAATTCGGATGATATGAAAAAGTGGAAAAGAATCTTACGGGAAAGGGTTATGCATTTATGTATCAATTTTTTGTGTTATTGCAATATATTGGAATTTTTGCATTAATTGTAGAGATATTTTATGTCAGCCGGCAGCAGAGTTCGAAGCTGCAGATGGCATTGGTGCTTTTGCTGTATTCGTCTCTGATCAACATTGTTGGATATACCATGGAGATGCAGGCAGGGAAACAGCAGGCTGCCATACAGGCAACGAAGTTTTCTTATTTTGGCAAGCCGTTTGTCGTATTTTTTATGTATATGTTCATTATGGAATACTGCAACATTGTAGTGCCGAAGCTTCGCAGAAATATCTTTTTTGGAATCTGCATTTTGATCTGTGGGCTGGTATCCACCAATGAGTACCATCATTTGTATTATTCTTCGGTGTCCTATACACAGGATGGAATGTTTCCTCATTTAATCTTGAATCACGGGGCATTGTATAATCTGTATACAGCATTTATTGCTTATTATTTTGTTGTGATCCTGTGGGTGGCGATCCGTAAATTATGGCAGACGAAATCGCCGATCATCCGTAAGCAGCTTCTGATGATATTGGGGATGGTTCTGCTTAGTATGTTCAGTCTGGTCCTGTTTCTGTTGCACCTGACCAATGGATATGATACCACGGCACTGGCCTATCTGGCAGCCGCCTTTATATTTGAACGGCTGATGCGTAAATACCGGCTGTTTGATACTTTGACGCTGGCCCAGGAGGAAGCGGTCAATCATATGGCAAACGGTTTGATCGTTATGGGAACAGCAGGCGAGGTACTCTATTCCAATGAGGAGGCAGACCGCATTTTGGATTGTCTGGAGCAGGAAGAGAGCAAACGGGAACTGGAGGATTTAAAAGAGCTTGCCCAAAAGCAGGAATACCTGTTTTTGGATAAATGTGCATCCGGGGAC
>JBNMJP010000151.1:0-5012 GCA_050873905.1 Jutongia sp.
GAACAGGATCAGTTGTTTACCATATTCAATCCGCAGGAACGTACAGAGCTTGCCAGACACCTGCAGAATATGTCTGTTGACCGTGAAACCATCACCCGTGTTCTTTCCGGAGATGCCACCGCCGAGGAGACTCTGGCAACTATTAAAAATGCAATCTCTCATTCCGACAGTGCTGCCGTCCAGAAGCTCTTTCAGACGGAAGCTTTCCAGAAGCTTTTCCACAGTATTCTTATGGAAAACTTTACGATCACCCCACATAAGCTTGCCAAAAACGGAGAAATGGATTCCTTTTATGATTCTATGGAGCAGAAAATGAACTCCTTTGAGACATTGATCAACAGCACCCTTTCCGGGGACGATTCCGGCCATCTTTCCGGACAGGCTCACGATATGCAGAGTAATATTGACTTTATGAAATCCTTAAATGAGGCCTTTGCCTATATGCAGCTTCCTCTCAAGCTGCAGAATCAGAATGCCCACGGAGATCTCTATGTCTACACCAATAAGGATAAATTAAAGCAGAACCCGCAGAAACTGAGCCTGATGCTTCATCTGGAAATGGATCACCTAGGCACCGTGAATGTCCGGCTGGAAAAGGATCATCAGAATATCAAAGCAGATTTCCATCTGGACCATGAGGCATCCCTTCACCTGATCGAACGCAATACACATCTGCTGCAGGACTCCCTTGCCGAAAAAGGCTATACCTGCCAGATACAGGTACAGCCTCTTACTCAGAATGAAACACCGGTTCAGGATTTTCTTAATGCAAAGGTGACGCCGTCTGCCTCCCACGAAATGAAACGATTCTCCTTTGATATCCGGGCGTGACATTTTCTCCTTTATGCACAGAAAACAATCCATGAATCCGCACCCTTTTTATACCCAAATCGGACATTTTGTCATATATCCAGAGCCTTTATTACCAGCTTTTCCAAGGACTCCGCAAACCGCTTGTCATCCTCTGCCGTTCTTTTTCCGGGTCCTTTCATATGATTTCTTTTAGAACTTCTTCGTGCTTTTTTATTCAGATGACGCTCCATCAGCATCTGATCAATATTCTCATCGGTGTACCATTTACCGGACTGATGGATACCGTATGCGCCTTTTCCCAGTGCCATTGCTGCCACCCCGTAGTCCTGTGACACCACAATATCTCCCTTATGGCACAGACCGATTAGCTTATAATCTACCGCATCTGCTCCGGCACCAACCACGATCACTTCACTGTAATCCGACTGCAGCACATGATTGGTATCGCAAAGCAGCGTAACCGGAAGCTTAAATTTCTGTGCGATCCTTTCCACGATATCTGTCACCGGGCAGGCATCCGCATCTACATATATGTGCATTGTATTTTCCTCTTTCACTTCACCATTCCCGAATTACTTCTGTATTCTTCGTTTAACTGCCGCAGTTCTTTCTCTCCATTGATATATGGCTCATAAAAGAAATCTACCGCACCTCCCCCAAGATTATCACAACCATTGCAAAAATCGCAGGCTCCTCCGCACTGACTGAGCCCTTCCTGTACGATCCGGATCCGTTCCTCTTTGGTTGTGTCTTTAATTAAAATACTTTTTATTTCCATAATAATTCCCTCCTGTCGATTTTCGATTCGATATTTATTCATTATAGTCTGAATTCTAGTCATCTGAAATTCACTTATTGTAAAAATAAAATCCGCCATTGACTTTTCTATGGATATCCGTTATATTAATTAACATAGAGAGGCGAGTTTTATACCGTATGACATAATTGTTTAAACGGGGTACCCGCTTCTTTTTTTATATTAATCATATCATAAAGGTACATCTTTCCATCCACTGCATGTCTCACTACCAGCACAATCGAAAATATATTATATCTTTGAATATTCCCTTTATCATCAAAAACCGGCAATGCAAATCTTGAATCATATCTATACCAGCCGTATCTTGCATCCTTAATATGTTTGTCTTTCAAATTCTCCTGATATCTTTTATTTGCAGCAATTTTTACCAGCTCCGGGATTCCCTGTGCAGCATTGGCTTTCGCTTTTGCAAGGGTTCCTTTTAATCTGGCAGTATCCTTTGAACCAGTATACTCGTCTGGAAAATCAGATCCTACATATATATTATCTTGCGTTTCAACAATTTGTGTCAAATCTCCAATATATTGTTTTATATAATTCTCAACATTTTTCCAATTAATATTCTGACGCCCACGAAACATAATATCATTAATCATAACTAATTGTTTATTATTTATATCACGAATAATCAGAACTTGTCTTTTATCCATTCCATCCCCTCATTTGATAACAAAAATTCATTCCATATCTCTATATTCTAATTTTTCCATGTGAACTTTGTACTCCATCAACCTTAAAAGGTATCGTGGCATACGTCTATTCCCTAATTCCCAATCCGTTTCTGTCATATATGGAATCTCAAAATATTCACAGAACTCTCTCCGGTTCATACCAGTACTTTCTCTTAATTTCCTTAATTTTTTTCCCTCTTCCATAGTCCACCTCTTTATGCATTGCATAAATTAATTGTATAATGATTGCTACATTCTGTCAACAAAAAAGAATTCTCCAATATATTTATTTAGAGAATTCTTTTAATCAATTTATCATTCAAGATATAAATATCAAACCACCGTTTTATTCCGCTGCAGTCCCGTTCGCCTCTGCCTCAGCCTTCTTATACTCCTCTTCAATCTCCTCGAAGATATAGTCAAAAACAGCCGGCATACCAGTAAAGGTACAGCCATAATGGTACAGACCTTCCTCGCTCTTGCTCTGGCGGATGATCTGAACCACACAGTTAATGGCATTGTTGCTGTTCTTAAACTCCAGACGGGAGTTAAAATAAAACCCGATTGGCAGCACACTTGTGGTGACAAAACCAATACCGTCACGGCAGATATCCGTAACTTTAATTGGTGCATTGATATTGCTTACTTTTACATTGTCCTGCTTAAAGATATCTGAAACCTCCAGATTCATCTTCACCGGGATCCGGATATTTCTTCTCTGTTCTTCCATACCAACCTCACAATCTGCCACACACTCCCGGTGGCATTTTTTGCATCAGCCCAAAATTTCCATAAGGATCTTATTGACTTTTCCAGGATCTGCCTTACCCTGCATTGCCTTCATGGTCTGTCCCACCAGGAAGCCGATAGCTTTCTTCTTGCCGCTGTTATAATCCTCTACAGACTTTGGATTGTCTGCGACAACTTTCTCGATCACTTCACGAAGGGCACCGTCATCGGATACGGTCTTTAAGCCCTTCTCCTCGACATACTTCTCCGGATCGATATTGTTCTTGAAGATCTCCTCGAATACTTCCTTGGCTACAGAGCTGTTGACCTCACCGGCATCTGCCATCTCGATCAGCTTCGCAAGATTCTCAGGAGCGAAGGAAATATCCTCTGCCTCCATCTCATTCTCCTTCAACAGACGCATAGTCTCAACCATCAGCCAGTTGGAAACCTTCTTTGGTTTATTGCAGATAGCGGTGGTTGCCTCAAAGATATCTGCCATCTTCTTGGTTCCCGTGATGATCTCTGCATCATATTCCGGAATATCATATTCCTTTTTGTAACGCTCCAGCTTCTCGGAACGAAGCTCCGGCTGTCTGTCTTTAACTGCCTGCAGCCACTCATCACTGATCACGATCGGCACCAGATCCGGCTCCGGGAAGTAACGGTAATCCTGCGCATCCTCCTTGGAACGCATCGCATAAGAGGACTCCTTGTTGTCATCCCATCTTCTGGTCTCCTGAATAACCTGACGTCCTTCCTCCAGAAGCTCAATCTGACGTGCTCTCTCTCCCTCAATGGCATGAGAAATTGCCTTGAAGGAGTTTAAGTTCTTCATCTCGGTACGTGTACCAAACTCGGCAGCTCCTACTTCTCTGACGGAGAGGTTGACGTCGGCACGCATAGATCCCTCCTGAAGCTTACAGTCAGAAGCTCCCAGATACTGAATGATCATACGCAGCTTCTCCAGATAGGCAATAACCTCATCTGCAGAACGCATATCCGGCTCGGATACGATCTCGATCAGGGGCACACCGGAACGGTTGTAATCTACCATAGAGCTTCCGGTCCAGTCATCATGAACAAGCTTTCCGGCATCCTCCTCCATATGGATCTCATGGATACCAACGGTCTTTTTACCGGCTGCCGTCTCAATCTCAATACCGCCGTTGCGGCAGATTGGCAGGTATAACTGGGAAATCTGATAGTTCTGTGGATTATCCGGATAGAAATAATTCTTACGGTCAAACTTGCAGTACTGGGTAATGCTGCAGTTGGTTGCAAGACCTACGGCAATGGCATATTCTACCACCTGCTTATTGAGTACCGGCAGAGAACCCGGCATACCGGTACAAACCGGACATGTATGTGTATTCGGTGCTCCACCAAATGCGGTTGAGCATCCGCAGAAAATCTTTGTCTTTGTGGCAAGCTCCACATGGACCTCAAGTCCTATCACAGTCTCGTATTGTTTCATCTTTCCGGTCTCCTTTCTACTCTGCCAGAAGCGGGCTGAATGCCAGCTCTCTTGTCTGCTCATATGCGTATGCTGCCTGAATGATCTTCTTCTCCCGGAAGCAGTCACCAATCAGCTGTAAGCCGATTGGGAGTCCCTTGGAATCTACGCCGCAAGGAACAGAAATACCAGGCAGGCCGGCAAGGTTGACAGAAATCGTATAAATATCTCCGAGATACATCTTGATCGGATCACTGAGACTCTGTCCCAATTTTGGTGCAGTCGTCGGAGCAGCCGGTCCAAGGATCATATCATATTTTTCAAATGCCTTATCGAAAGCTTTCTTGATCAACGCCTTCGTGCGAAGTGCTTTAAGATAATAAGCATCATAATAACCGGAACTTAATACGAAAGAGCCAAGCATAATACGGCGTTTTACTTCCGGTCCAAAACCTTCCGAACGGGTTTTCTTATACATGTTGTGGAGACCTTCGTATTCTTTGGTGCGGTAGCCGTATTTTAC
>JBNMJP010000152.1:0-5009 GCA_050873905.1 Jutongia sp.
GATCCGGTCATCTGCTTGTAACGGGCATGAAGCATCTGATCATTTTCCCGGATCAGTTCCTTCGCTTTTTCCTCATCTACCTTCAGCTCTTTCATGACATTGCTGACACGGATCTCATCCGGCGCATAGATAAATACATTGACACATCGGGGATTGTTTCGAAGAATATAGTCGCTGCATCGTCCGATGATCACGCAGGACGAGCGGGCAGCCAGCTTCTTAACAACTTCTTTCTGAATATAAACAACACGGTCTGTCAGATTTTTATATTTTGAGAGACCTGCCGGTCCGGACGCATTTTCTCTTTTTCCTTTAATATCCTTTCCGGCGTCGGCCATTTCCATCAGATCATGGGAAACTCCCGTTTCCTCAATAATTTTATCGATCAACGTACGGTCGTAATAAGCAATTTCAAGATTCCTTGCCAGGGCCCTTCCTACAGCAGATCCTCCGCAGCCATACTCACAACCGACTGTAACCACATACTGTTCCAAATTTACTACCTCCCGGCTAATCGGCTAATTCTTCTACAGATTCCTTAATGATCTCGTAAGCCTTGTCACAATCCTCTTCTGTCAGGATCAGTGGCGGTACCATACGAATGATATGGGCACCGATGGCTGTGATCAGAAGCTTCTTATCAAAGCACTTATGCTTTACATCCACGCCGCTGATGGTATCATCGAACTCCACGCCAACCAAAAGTCCCTGTCCACGCACTTCCTTTACATGAGGAAGGGTTTTCAGCTTATCCATAAAGTAAGCGCCCATCTTCTTGGCATTGCCTGCCAGATCACGGTCAAGAAGCTCTCCAATCTGCGCCAGAGAAGCGGCACAGGCTACCGGATGACCACCATATGTGGTACCGTGGGAGCCGGGAGTAAATGCTTTGGCCACCTCAGCCGTTGCACAGATGGCACCGATCGGCATGCCGCCGCCCATTGCCTTTGCCATAGAAACAATATCCGGTTTTACACCATAGTTCATATAAGACATGATCGCACCGGTTCTGCACCATCCGGTCTGAACCTCATCCAGCAACAGAAGTATTCCCTTCTCATCACAAAGCTTACGAAGTCCTGTCATAAATTCCGGTGTTGCCGGGTTGACACCGCCCTCGCCCTGTACCGGCTCGATCATAATACCAATCGTATCGTCCGTTACTGCGGCTTTGAAGGACTCCAGATCATTGTAGTCCGCATATGTAAATCCCGGTGTCATATTACCAAAGCCGATCTGACATGCATTGTCCGGCTGGCCGGTAGCACTCATGGCACCAAAGGTACGTCCATGGAAGGACATCTTTGCGGTTACGATATTGTATTTATTCGGACCATATTTCTCGACACCGTATTTTCTCGCCATCTTGATCATTGCCTCATTTGCCTCGGTACCGGAGTTCTGGAAAAAGATCTTGTCCATTCCGATCGTGGTACAGATCTTTTCTGCCAGCAGAGCCTGTGGCACAGTGTAAGGATAGTTGAATGTATGAATAATATCCTTTGCCTGATCCTGAATCGCTGCAACCACCTTTTCATTACAGTTACCGGCACTATTTACGGCAATACCTGCATAAAAATCAAGATACGGCATTCCGTTTTCATCGTACATATACATATCCTTTGCCGTCTCTGCAATAAAATCAAAACGCTCATATGTCTCGATCATATATTTATTTACTTTTTCCTTCAGCTGCTCCTTGGTAAGTCCTGTGTCCTTTAATTTCATAATAAAATCCTCCTTTGAGAATACAAAAAAAGCGCCGGGTTTCAAAAATTGAAAACCACAACGCCTTTGTTGCATGTATGATATGTGATAAAGTTTGTTTGATGTCGTGCATCTGTTGTCCTTTATATTGGACACCATTAAAATACCACGATGCCCGTGTCTTGTCAATAGCAACGCGTAAAAAATTTCGCTTTATTTTCTTTTGTGCATTATATTGTACAATACGTACTATTATGGTGTCACAATTCACCCGAAAGGGTGATATTATGATATCAGAGGCAAACACTCCAACCTCCTTAATACACCACAAAGAACGTCATAAACCGCACCTTCTCCTCTCCCTGGTTGCGATACCAGTGTGGCTGATCCGATTCGAAACGAAAGGCATCTGCCTTCGTGATCACATGCTCTCCGTCCGCAAGCTCCACCACCAGCTCACCATCCATTACCGTGACATACTCTCTGGTCCGCTCTCCATGGCTGCCGCTGCTGTAAACACCTCCCGGCAGGATATCGATCCGGTAAATCTCCACGGTATTATTGTCCTCAATGGGAAAGCAGTTCCACACCCGGTACTGACCCGGATTCTCTTTAATTGGAATAGTCTCCTCCACCCTCACCAGATACGCATCAAGGGGCGGCGTCTGGATCAGCTCATCAAAGCTTAACCGGAGGCCGCTGACGATCTTGCCCAGCACACCAATGGATGGGTTTGCCGTCCCACGCTCGATCTGCGCCAGCATACTTTTGCTGACCCCGGTCTGCTCTGCCACCACGTCCAGGCTCATGCCCTTTGAGGTGCGGATCCGTTTTAAATTGACTGCGATATTATGTGATAAATAATCCATGATACTGTCGCTTCCTTTCTGTGCCTGTATGCAGCACATCCTCCCTGCTTCTGCCCTTTTAAACCGGCAGATCTATCGGTAAAGATCGTCCAGTGTAAACAGGCAGACCTCGTTCCGGTCAATCTCATCAAACCATTTCGTATATCCACTCAATGAAAAGAATAAATATCTGGTAATGCGGTACTTTGCCGGAATCGCTCTGCTTCTTCTGACCAGAGTTTCATAAATGGATCTGTCAATCTTTTCGTTTTTAAACTTGCATTCTCCCACAACCATCACCTTATCTATGGCAGACAAACCTACCACATCAATATCCGCCTGCCGGGTTGTTTTACCTCCCTGCTCATCCACAATCACCTCTGTTCCCCACCAGGTTCCCGTCTCTGTCAGAAAGCAGTTAAATTTCCCTGCGATTCCTTCTTTGAGGGTATAATACCGGCACATTTCTTCAAAGATCTTTCCCATAAACGTATGAAGCTGCGGCTTTACCGCTCTGTCATAATAAAGCTCTCCCTGTCCCATTTCTATGACACTGCACGCTTTTGGAATAAACTCATACCAGAATTTAAACATGGAATCCTTTAAAACGTATTTTGTCTTTCTTTTATTTTTCTCTTCGGTAATGCAGCGTCTTTTCTCCACAAGCCCTACGCTGATCAGCTTATTTAAGGAATATAATATCGTAGTTTCCCGCTCATGCACCTTATCTGCGATCACATTGACCGTTCCCTCGCCTGCCGCAATCTGCTCAATCACATTATTGACCAGTGTAATATCCGAAAATTCCTGCGTCAGGAAATTTCGTGTCTCATCATACAGATATCCGTCGGTCCGAAAGAAAAGCTTCTTAATATTCTCATCCAGACTCTTCTCCGGATCGATCATGGAAAGATATTTGGCAACACCGCCTGTCACCCCGTAACAGACAGCCTTCTCCTCGTTTGTATAGGAAGGTACAAACAACGCAGACTCCAGATAGTTAAACGCTTCCAGCTTGATCTGGGAATCTCTCCGTCCAAACAACGGACTTTTCTCGCTGAGTACCTTATCCTCCATAAAGCTCAGTGCCGAACCACAAAGGATAATATATAGGTTCTTGTCCGCCCATTCATTATCAATGTACTTTTGCAAGGTGGACAAAAGACCGTCATCCTTTTCCGCCCAATAAGGAAGCTCATCGATCACAAAAATCAGCTTTTTCCCACTCTCTTTGTCATCAAGCTTTGTGGTAAAAAAGTCAAAGAGATCCTCCAGATCCGTAAAAGATGCCTTATTCATCCCCGGCTCCAGCACTTCCAGCATCTGACGGGTGAGAAGCTCCAGATTACGCTGCTTTCCTACTCTTGTTGCCGTATAATAAATGTACTTTTTGTCCTTTATAAACTCCATGATCAAAGTCGATTTACCAATCCGGCGTCGTCCATACATAATGGTCATCTGAAAACCTGCCGCATGATAATATTCATTTAATGCCGCCATTTCCTTTTCTCTGCCTATAAACATCTGTATCACCTCTCTCATAGACCGTCCGTTTCTTAGTTCAAATTAGTTTCATTCAAATTGATTTGAATGAAACTAATTTGAATAAAATACTTCTGAGGTAAATTATACTCTTACGTCATTTTTCTGTCAAACACTTCCCTTGCATTTTCCCCGTTCATCCTGTAATATATTCTTTACCGAACAAACATTCTGCAAATATGACAGAAGCGTCCGTTTTTTGCGATAAACCATTAGAAACGAGGATTTTCATGAGACACAAACGACTGACTTTATATATATTTCTCTGGGGCATGCTTGCCGCGCTGGTTCCTGTGGGATTGGTATTTCTGCTGTTAAGGGCACCCCGGGATTTTTTTGCCCCGGCACTCTGTGTGGGACTTCTTTTTATGATCTTCTGCCTATGCAAGATCCATTCTCTGTTTCGTTCCCGCAGCCGTTACATTCGCGGAGACTGGTCTTTGACGGATCTGGATGATATCTCCGGCGTGGATTTCGAGGCACTGACCTGTGACATTCTCGCCTCCAACGGCTTTGAACTGGCGGAGAGTACGAAAGCAAGCGGCGATTTTGGCGTGGATGTGCTTGCTTACCGGGACGGGATTTCCTTCGCCATCCAGTGCAAACGTTACAATTATGATGTGGGCATCGAGGCGGTCCAGCAGGTATATGCGGGCCGTGCTTTTTATGAATGTCACGTTGCTATGGTTCTGACAAACCAATATTTTACCCCTGCCGCAAGGAAGCTGGCAGACAAGATCGGGGTTGTTCTCTGGGATCGTGATATGCTGGAGAAGATGCTATAGGAAAGGAGGGATCCTGTGCACTGCGTTAAAATTTCTGTGCGTAATCTCGTAGAGTTTATTCTGCGAAGCGGCGATATTGTTGCGTCCGAAAGTGGTCTGGCGGATCCCGACGCCATGCAGGAGGGTA
>JBNMJP010000153.1:0-4992 GCA_050873905.1 Jutongia sp.
ATCGAGCAGCTTTATGATTATTACATACATCATACGGAGGAGCTTCCAAGTGAGTTTTCGGCACTGATCCTTCTCGGAGAGACGTCGGAGCGCGCAGTCTGCGATTTTATTGCCTGTATGAGTGACCGTTATATGGTTAATCTGTACAAGGATCTGATGATCCCGAAGGCATGGAGTCTGGTCGGAACAGAACATCGTTAAAATAAAAAAAGGAAAAATAAAATCTTTGTCGAATAACTAATATAGTGGTTTGCGCTGTATTAGTTATTTTTGGGTATTAGGAAAATGCTCGTAACGTGGAGTTAAGCCAACGAGAATTGCGAAGCAATTCTTGGAGGGCAAAACGCTGGTTTTGCCCTTTTTTTGGTAAGAATTCAGTGAGAGAGGGTGATACAATGCCGTGGTATTCCGAGGAACAGATCGAGGAAGTGCGGTCGCGGAGTGATATTGTCAGCGTGATCGGCAAGTATGTCCGGCTGAAACGGACAGGCAGCGGATATACGGGATTGTGTCCGTTTCACAATGAGAAAACACCGTCATTTCATGTAAATCCCGCCAGACAGATGTACAAATGCTTTGGCTGCGGCGTGGGCGGCAATGTGCTGACCTTTGTGATGGAATATGAAAATCTCACGTTTCCGGAGGCAATGGAAATGCTGGCCGAGGAGGCCGGAATCGATCTGCCGAAGCAGGAAATGACAGCACAGCAAAAGCAGCAGGAGGGACTCAGGCAGACTCTGCTTGAGATCAACAAAAAGGCGGCGAGGTATTATTTTGCCCTGTTAAAATCCCCGCGGGGAAAGGTGGGATATGATTATCTTACCGGCAGAGGCCTGACCGATGAGACGATCCTTCACTTTGGTCTGGGATTTGCCGGACAGGGAGGCGGAGAGCTGTACCAGTATATGCGAAAGGAAGGCTACAGCGATCAGATCCTCAAGGAGACCGGTCTTTTTAAGATGGATGAACGGGGTGCCTATGACAAGTTCTGGAACCGTGTGATGTTTCCCATCATGGATGCCAATAACCGTGTGATCGGCTTTGGCGGCCGTGTCATGGGGGATGCGAAACCCAAATATCTCAATTCACCGGAGACAAGGATCTTTGACAAGAGCCGTAATCTGTTTGGACTCAATTATGCAAAGCGGGGCAAGAGAAACAATATGATCCTGTGTGAGGGATATATGGATGTGATCGCTCTGCATCAGGCAGGCTTTACCAATGCGGTTGCCTCGCTGGGAACGGCATTTACCGAACAGCAGGCGAATCTGATCCGGCGTTATACGGATGAGGTGCTGCTGACCTACGACAGTGACGGTGCCGGTGTGAAGGCTGCCATGAGAGCAATTCCGATGCTGCGAAGAGCGGGCATAACCGGAAAGGTTATCCATATGGAGCCTTATAAGGATCCCGATGAATTTATCAAAAATCTCGGTGCGGATGAGTTTGAAAAGCGGATTGAGGAAGCACAGAACAGTTTCTTCTTTGAGATTGAAGTGACCAAGAGAAACTATTCCATGAGCGATCCGGAGCAGAAGACAAAATTTATCCATGAGATCGCCCGAAAACTTCTTGTATTTGAGGACAAGATCCAGCGGGACAATTATATGGAGGCGGTGGCAGCCCGGTATAATATTAAAACAGAGGATCTGCGGCAGCTTGTGGTACGGTATGGCAACCAGATGCCGGCCGGCTATCAGGAGGTCATGGAAGAGAGACAGCAGGAACGGATCCGGAAAGGACGAAAAAAGGAGTCTCACGAGGGAATCAGCTATTCCTACCGCCTTTTGTTATCCTGGCTGATCGAGGAACCGCAGTTGTTCCGTCAGATCCGTCAGTGGATCCAGCCGGAGGATTTTGAGGAAGGACTGTACCGGACCGTGGCGAGGGAGCTCTATGACCAGATGGAAAAGGACGAGCTGGAGCCCGCAAGGATCATCGGTCATTTTACCGAGGTTGAGGAACAGAATAAGGTAGCGTCCATGTTCCAGACAAGCTTTGGCAGTGAGATCCAGAACGATGAAAGGAAGAAGGCGATCACGGATCTGATCCTGAAGATCAAGGAACACAGTATTGAGCGGCAGGCAGGAGAGATCACAGATCTCAATGAGCTGCAAAAGCTTGTACAACAAAAGAAAATGCTGCAAGGTGCAGTAAAACTGCATATTTCATAAATAATTGGAAAAAGTAATAGGTAAGAAAGGAAGGTATCGTATGGCAACAGAGAAAAAGCAGGCAACAAAAGCGGCAGAGACAAAGGAGGAGAAAATGAAAAAGTCTACCGTCGAGAAAGCTGCTGAAGGTACTACTTCTGTAGATGACGAGAAAAAGAAAACAAAGACAGCAAAAACAACAAAAACAACGGCCAAAAAGACAGAAGCCAAAACAAAGAAGACGGCGGAGGGCGATAAAAAGCCTTCTAAGGCAAAGTCCTCCAAAACGGCAAAGTCTAAGGTAAAGGCGTCCGGAGAGGATAAAAAGGAAAACAATGAAGTGAAGTTTATTGAAAAGCTCAACGCCTTAAAGGAGCTGGCACATACCAAAAAGAACGTGCTGGAGTATCAGGAGATCAATAACTTCTTTGGTGATATGGAGTTAGATGAGGAAAAGATGGAAAAGATCATCGAATACCTGGAAAATAACGGGATCGATGTATTCCAGATTTCCGATGATAAGGACGATGTGGATGATGATATTATCCTTGGCATGGAAAGTGACGGCGAGGGTGACGAGGAGGATATTGAAAATATCGACCTTTCGGTGCCGGACGGTGTCAGCATTGAGGATCCGGTCCGGATGTATCTGAAGGAGATCGGAAAGGTACCTCTTCTCTCTGCAGATGAAGAGGTAGAGCTGGCAAAGCGTATGGAAGAGGGCGATGCGGAGGCGAAAAAGAAGCTGGCAGAGGCAAACCTTCGTCTGGTAGTCAGCATTGCAAAGCGGTATGTGGGACGAGGCATGCTGTTCCTTGATCTGATCCAGGAGGGAAATCTGGGTCTTATTAAAGCCGTGGAGAAGTTTGACTATAAAAAGGGATACAAGTTCAGTACCTATGCAACATGGTGGATCCGTCAGGCGATCACCCGTGCTATTGCAGATCAGGCAAGAACCATTCGTATTCCGGTTCATATGGTGGAGACCATCAATAAATTTGTCCGTGTACAGCGTCAGCTCTTACAGGAGCTTGGAAGAGAGCCATATCCGGAGGAGATTGCAGAGCATATGAATATGCCTGTGGACCGTGTCCGCGAGATTCAGAAGATCTCACTGGAGCCGGTTTCTCTGGAGACACCGATCGGTGAGGAGGAGGACAGCCATCTTGGAGACTTTATTCAGGATGAAAATGTGCCGGTACCCGCAGAGGCAGCAGCGTTTACCCTTCTCAGAGAGCAGCTTGAGGAAGTGCTTGGCACTTTGACAGAACGTGAGCAGAAGGTATTGAAGCTTCGTTTTGGTCTGGAGGATGGTCGTTCCCGTACTCTGGAGGAAGTAGGACGTGAGTTTGAGGTTACCAGAGAGCGTATCCGTCAGATCGAGGCAAAGGCACTCCGGAAGCTCAGACATCCGAGCCGCAGCCGCAAGCTGAAGGATTATCTGGATTGATCCGGCTTTCCAAAAGGCTGCAGGCAGTGGCACATCAGGTGGAGAGCCGTGGTGTGGTTGCGGACATTGGCTGTGACCATGGGTTTACATCGATCTATCTGATCGAGCAGGGGCTGGCCGGTCATGTGATCGCAATGGATATTAACGAGGGCCCTCTGGAGAGAGCCAGAGAGCATGTGACGGAGAGCGGCCTGACGGAGCAGATCGAGCTTCGGCTGTCGGACGGAGCAAAGAAGCTTACGCCGGGAGAAGCAGACACCTTATTGATCAGCGGCATGGGAGGCGCTTTGATCTGTAAGATACTGGAGGATTCTCCGGAAGTCGTCGATAAGGTGCAGGAGCTTGTGCTGTCACCGCAGTCAGAATGGTCTGTGGTACGCCATTATCTTCATGAGCATGGATTTATGATCGCCGGGGAGGCAATGGTTCTTGATCAGGGCAAATATTATCTGATCCTGCGGGCGGTTCCGGGACAGGAGCATTATTCCGACGAAATGGAATATATATATGGAAGATATCTGACGGAGCATGGGGATACGTGCCTGATCTCCTTTTTGGAGAAGGAGGAGGCAAGGCTTCAGGGGATATTAAATAAAATGGCATCAAGGGAGTTATCGGAGCAGGCAGTATGCCAGAAACAGGAGCTGGAGAAGGAGCTGGCTCTTGTGCAGAAGGCGAAGAAAATCTGCCTGCACAGAAAGGAAGGGTGACTTATGGTGAAGGTAACAGTAGATGGGGAACAACTGGAATATGAGAAAGGTACTACATATTTACAGATCGCAAAGGATGTTCAGAAGAATTACGAGCATGATATTATACTGGCAAAACGGGGAGAAAAGCTGATCGAATTGAATAAATCCGTCAATAAGGATCAGGAGATCACATTTCTGACCACCGCCAGTGACAGTGGATATAAAACCTACGTCCGGGGTGTAACGCTTCTGATGCTTCGCAGCTTTTATCACATTGCCAGAGAGAAAGGACTGGAAAATGTCTTTGTAAAGCATACTCTGGGAGATAATGTTTATTGTGAAGCGGAAGGCGTGGAGCTGACAAAAGAGCTGTTAGATCAGGTGGAGCAGTTTATGCATGAGCTGGTAGAGCAGGATAAGGTATTTCACAAGAAATCCGTCAGCACCTCATCCGCAGTGGAGACCTT
Organism: Jutongia sp.; assembly: GCA_050873905.1. GTDB lineage: Bacteria > Bacillota > Clostridia > Lachnospirales > Lachnospiraceae > Jutongia. Next base: position 4,763 of record JBNMJP010000153.1, read on the forward strand.
TGAAAAGTACGGTATGAAGGACAAAAAGAAGCTGTTTGAATACCGCAGGGTTTCCAAGGTAAATATTTATAATCTGGATGGCTTCGAGGACTATTATTATGGCTATATGCCGCCATCTACAGGGATATTAAAGTATTTCCGATTGGAGAAATATGATAAGGGCTTCCTGATCTGTCTGCCAAACCGCAAGCATCCGGAAACTCTGGCTCCGGTCAAGGAGACACCGAAGC
>JBNMJP010000154.1:0-4987 GCA_050873905.1 Jutongia sp.
TAGCAACGATTATAATAGTAAATATTGTTTTAAAGAAAACGGCCCTTGGTCTTTATATTGAGAGCGTAGGTATCAATGGTTCCGCATCGAGACTGGTAGGTCTGAACTCCACGATGATCAAGTTTTTGACCTATGTGATCTGTGGTGTGCTGGCAGGTGTTGCGGGGATTGTGGCATCCAGCCGTATCTATTCTGCCGATGCAAACAATATCGGATTGAATCTTGAGATGGATGCGATCCTTGCTGTTGCTCTTGGTGGAAATGTACTGAGTGGTGGTAAATTCAGCATTATGGGATCTGTGATCGGTGCATATACCATTCAGGCATTGACAACAACTCTTTATGCAATGGCTGTATCCGCAGACCAGCTCCCGGTTTACAAAGCAATCGTTGTTATCATTATTGTTGTCATCCAGAGTCCGGTATTCCGTAGAAATATGGAAGCCTGGAAGCAGAAAAGAGCTTTGAAAAACAAAGCGTTGGAAGGTGGTCATTGATATGGAAAAGAAAAAGACAAAAAAGAAAATTAATAGCAGCACATTCCTGTTGATGATTACGATCGTATTATTTGCAGTAATGTATATTGCAGGAATGATTATTTTCAACGATAAAGGTTTTGCAAAGCCTCAGATGTTTATGAATCTGTTCATCTCGAATGCAGGACTTATCGTGATCGGATGTGGTATGACTCTTGTAATGATCACCGGAGGAATTGATATTTCCGTTGGTTCCGTGACCGCTCTTGTATGTATGTCTGCCGCATATGCCATGGAAAACAAAGGAATGAGTGCGGTGGCAGCCGTTGCCATCTCTCTTTTGATCGGAACATTATTTGGTATCGTACAGGGTTATCTGGTAACTTATCTGGAGATTCAGCCGTTTATCGTAACATTGGCGGGAATGTTCTTTGGCCGCGGCTTGACGGCGGTGATCAGTACTGATATGATCGCCATTCAGAATAAAACATTTCTGAAGTGGGCAAACTACCGCATCAATCTTCCGTTTGGTACATATAACCGGAGAGGAGTATTTATTCCGGCATACATATATCCCACCGTTATTATCGCACTGGCGGTTGTCATTCTGATCACAATCATGCTGAAATTTACAAAATTTGGCCGAAGCCTTTATGCAATCGGTGGTAATCAGCAGAGTGCTATAATGATGGGACTCGACGTGAAGAAAACGAAAATGAAGGCTTATGTGCTGGATGGTTTTCTGGCAGGTCTCGGAGGCTTCCTGTTCTGTCTGAACAGCTGTGCCGGATTTGTTGAGCAGGCAAAGGGTCTTGAGATGGATGCCATTGCCTCTGCCGTAATCGGTGGTACACTCCTCAGTGGTGGTGTTGGAACCGTTGTTGGAACCTTGTTTGGTGTGTTGATCAATGGTACGATTTCCAGTCTGATCACCACACAGGGAACTTTATCAAGCTGGTGGGTAAGAATTACACTGTCAGCACTGCTTTGTTTCTTTATCGTATTACAGGCTGTGATCGCAGCAGTAAAACGTAAGAAAAAGAAGAAATAATGGAAATAAATAATATGACAAAAGGGGGCTGCTGTACGAAATGTATGGCGGCCTCTTTTCTGGGTAAAAAAATCTCGTAACGTAGATTCTATTGATAAGACTTAAAAAAATTTGCATCAAGCCTGCGGGAAGTGTTAAACTATATTAAATATTCCAAGGACAATAATACATACAGATTTTGCAATTGATGAAAAAACGGAGATGGTCAATGTGTGTGAGGCGGTAGAGGATATGATGAAGACAAGAGAACGGAAGGGCGAGGAGGTTGGACAAAAACGTGGTGAAGAAATTGGACGAAAACGTGGAAGAATTTTTCTTAGCTTTGCATTGATTTTCTGTCTGCTGACAGGAGTGGTGCAAAACGGAGCAGCGGTATCGGCATATAATGTTCCGGACAACATGAAATGGTGGACTGAAGACAAGTTTGGCATGTTCATCCACTTTGGTTCTTATTCTGAATATGGTCAGGGTGAATGGGCAATGCAGACGCAGGGGATATCCAAGGAGAAATATCAGGAAACGATATCGGCGAAGTTTAATCCCACACAATTTGATGCGAAGGAAATTGTTGCTTATGCCAAAAAAGCAGGCATGAAGTATCTCGTATTTACAGCAAAGCATCATGAAGGTCTTGCTATGTGGGATACGAAGGTGGCAAGTTTTACGGACCATACCGGCCAGAAGATATACAGCCTTCAGCAGTATACCCCGTTTGGCAGTACCGGACGTGATATTATCATGGAACTAAAAAATGCCTGTGATGAGGCAGGCATCAAGTTTGGCTTGTATTATTCCATTATTGACTGGAATCATTCATCCCAGACAATTAAGGGGAATTTCACCCAGATGAAATCCTGGGAGGCCCGCACGTCATATATCAATGATATGAAAGCACAGCTAAAGGAGCTTGTGGATACATATGATCCGGCGGTTATGTGGTTTGACGGTGACTGGACTTACCGCAAGGATGCACCGACCTTATCCCAGTGGTGGACGAAAGCGGATGGAGAAGATCTTTACCAATATGTAAAATTCCTGAAACAGAGTATTATTGTGAATGAACGTGTGTGTCGCGGATTTGGACTGGGTGACTTTGAATGCCCGGAGCAGAATATTCCGGAAAAGGCACCATCCAGATCGTGGGAAACCTGTCAGACTATGAATGGAGCGTGGGGCTACAATAAGAACTGTGAGAAGGCATATTATGATGTACGATATATGGTACAGGATCTGGTGGAGGTCGCATCAAAGGATGGAAATTATCTGCTCAATATTGGTCCGAAAGGGAATGGAGCAGTGACAGCGGGAACCAAAAAGGTTTTGTCCGGCATCGGCACATGGATAAAGAAAAATGGAGAAAGCATCTATGGAAGTTCCGGAACACCTTTTCAGAAAAAGCCATCCTGGGGACGTTATACCCGGAAGGGAAATAAGGTATATGCCCACGTAATAAAATGGCCTAAGAATCAGAAGCTTGTGGCAGCGAAGCTGAAAAATAAAAAACTGCAGAAGGTTTCTCTCCTGCAGAATGGAAAAGCATTAAAATATTCCGTAAAGAATAATAAGATCACGATAAAAGTTCCAAAGAAGTGTCCGGACAAGTCGGATACCGTGATCTCGTTGGAATATAAGTAACTGAAATCTAAATATCATTACATCAGAGCAGGCAGAATATTACTCTGCCTGCTTTAGTGTATGTCCAAAAATCAGGACTGCCAGAACAGCGGTAAGAGCCTCGGCAATCCAAAAGGCATGCCATACGCCAACGGCTCCAAGGATGCGGCTGGCGATGAAGGCGATCGGAATGATCAATACTGCATAGCGGCATAAGGAGATGATCAGTGAGGAAAGTCCTTTGCCCAATGCCTCCAAAGCACCGGAAGCGGTGACGGAAAGGGAGGAGGTAATAAAGCCGGCACTGATAATACGCAGGGCCAGAGCACCGGAACGGATCGTGTCCGGACTGTCCGAAAAAAGTCCCATGAGCTGCTGTGGAATTGTCAGACAGAGCAGCATACCGCCAAGTAGGATCAGAAAAACAATGATCAGCGCATCTTTAAAAATACTGCGGACCCGGGCATGCTCCCCGGCTCCGTAATTGTAGCTCAGCAAAGGACGCATTCCCTGAATGACGCCATTGGCGGTAAGATACAGAAATGTCTGTAATTTGTAGTAAACACCCAGAATAAAGACATAGGTCTGGGAATATGCCGCCAGAATGACATTGAGAGAGGAAATCAGCAGAGACGGGAGTGCTAGATTCAGGGACGCAGGAATGCCAATGGCGTACAGCTTACGGCAGATCTGGCGGTCGGGACGAACACAGTCACGTCGGATGCGGACAGACAACGGACGGCAGAAATAAATGATAACGTAGGATAAGGCACTGATGGTCTGGCCAAGTCCTGTGGCAAGGGCAGCCCCTTCAATCTCCATGCGTGGAAAAGGCCCAAGTCCAAATATCAGGATCGGATCCAGGATAATATTGGCAATGCACCCAATCATCATACAAACCATGGAAACAGCCATGCGTCCCACTGCCTGAAACACTTTTTCGAAGACAAGCTCCCAGGCGAACATGACGGAGAAGGCAAACACAATATGGGAATAACGCAGTCCCAGCTGGATCGTTGCCGTATCCGAAGTAAACATTTTCAAAAACGGATGGATCGTCAGCAGGCAGAATACCATTAAAAGGATCCCGTGAACCGTGCTGAGGATGACACCTTGGGTTGCAGCACGGTCTGCCTTCTCCTGATTCTGGGCACCCAGATAAAAGGAGATCACAGCATTGATCCCGACGCCAAATCCGATCATCACGGCATTGATCAGATTTTGCATAGGATAAACCAGAGATAATGCGGTCATGGCATCTTCACTGATCTTTGCCACAAAAAAGCTGTCCACAATATTGTAAAGAGAGTTTACCAGCATAGAAATGACCATAGGCAGTGCCATAGTCAGAAGCAGCCGGAGCACCGGCTGGGTTTTCATATAAGTCTGATCTGTGTTTTTCACCATAATCTTTCTTCCTTTCCTGTGAAATGAAAAAACAGTGTTTACCTTTTTGCGATATGTTTCCCGGCATTTTTCTATGAACGAAAAACGCCACATGACCGGATGGCCATGCGGCGAAAAGTAAATGTGCTTACACATTTAGAAAAATCCACATAAGTTTTAGAACGGGTTCTATACTAACATATGAAACAGGGAATGTCAAAAATAAATATCAAAAAAATTAAAAAAAGTGAAGGTTTTTGTAAAATCCACTCGTTTGTATATAATGAGAGGGGTGAGAAAGGAGGTGGTGAGACTTGACGGACAATTCCATACAGACAGCGCAGCTGGAAAGAGCTCTGGAAAAATATGAGAGACTGATCTTTTCCATCTGCTATCGTATGGTGGGTGATTATTTTGAGGCGCAGGATGCGACACAGGAAACATTTCTTACATATTACAA
>JBNMJP010000155.1:0-4970 GCA_050873905.1 Jutongia sp.
CTGCCCATCATCCAGCATCTGGATAAATTTATCATAGGTAATCTCCCGGTTGGTCATCTGCTGTACCTGGTGATTCATCATGGTAAATACCAGAAATACGCCCACAGCCACCAAAAGGCAGATGATGATCCCTCTGCGGTTCTGTTTTTTCTGACGGTCGTCATCGCCGCCATTCTGTCTGTTTGTATTATTGTCCAATGCTATGTCCTCCTAATAGCCAGTTCTGTATAGATTCTGCCATAAACCGTCATTTGGCGATCCGGCAAATACATCATATGCTTTATTATAATGATAGTGTTCCCATAAATCAATATATCAACCTGTGAAGAAAATCTGAAAATTCTGTAAAAAAAGAATTGAAACATTTCCTAGTTTGGGAGTATACTGATAGATAGTTTTTTTATTGACATCAATCATTGCACATTACAAAATGGAGGAAAAAAACATGGCAGTCAAATATGTCTTTGTTACAGGTGGTGTTGTATCCGGTCTTGGAAAGGGTATTACTGCAGCTTCGCTGGGACGTCTTCTGAAAATGAGAGGCTACAGCGTGACCATGCAGAAGTTTGATCCCTACATTAATATTGATCCGGGTACCATGAATCCGGTACAGCACGGAGAGGTTTTCGTTACGGACGATGGTGCGGAGACAGATCTTGATCTGGGTCACTATGAGCGTTTCATCGATGAAAGTCTTACAAAGCAGTCCAATGTCACAACCGGTAAGGTGTACTGGTCTGTTTTAAATAAGGAGCGCCGGGGCGATTATGGCGGAGGTACCGTACAGGTCATTCCCCATATTACCAATGAGATCAAAAGCCGTTTCTACCGGAACGATGGCTGTAAGGATACACAGATTGCCATTATCGAGGTGGGTGGCACCGCAGGCGATATCGAAAGCCAGCCATTTCTGGAGTCCATCCGTCAGTTTCAGCATGATATGGGACATGACAATGTTGCTCTGATCCACGTTACATTGATCCCTTATCTTCATGCTTCCGGCGAGATGAAAACCAAGCCAACCCAGGCCAGCGTGAAAGAACTGCAGGGAATGGGTATCCAGCCGGATGTGATCGTCTGCCGTACGGAATATCCGTTAGAGCCGGGACTGAAAGATAAAATTGCACTTTTCTGTAATGTGCCGGCATCCCATGTACTTCAGAATCTGGATGTGGAAACACTTTACGAGGCACCTCTGGCAATGGAGAAGGAGCATCTTGCGGATGTGATCTGCGAGTGTCTGAAGTTAGATTGTCCCGAACCGGATATTACCGAATGGGAAAACATGGTAAATACCATTAAGAATCTGGAAAAGGACGTTACCGTCGCACTGGTTGGCAAGTATACCTCTCTCCATGATGCATATATCAGCGTCGTTGAGTCATTGAAGCATGGTGGTCTTGCCCACAAGAGCAACGTCAATATCAAATGGATCCCTTCCGAGGATGTTCATGAAGATAATGTGGATGAGCTTCTGGGAGACGTCAGCGGTATCCTCGTCCCGGGTGGTTTCGGCGACCGTGGCATCGACGGCAAGATCCTTGCCATTAAATATGCCCGTGAGCACAAAGTTCCATTCCTTGGTCTTTGTCTTGGTATGCAGCTTGCCATTGTGGAATTTGCAAGAAATGTAGTAGGATTCAACGATGCCCACAGTATTGAGCTGGATCCGCAGACAACACATCCTGTCATTCACCTGATGCCGGAGCAGGATGGCGTTGAGGATATCGGCGGCACCTTACGTCTCGGTTCTTATCCTTGCGTACTGGACAAGTCCACAAAGGCATATGAGCTTTATGGTGAAGAGACGATCCACGAAAGACACAGACACCGCTACGAGGTCAACAACTATTACCGTGAAGATCTCCTCAAGGCCGGCATGGTATTCTCCGGTCTTTCTCCGGACGGTCGTATCGTAGAAATGTTAGAGCTTCCGGATCATCCTTGGTTTATCGCCACACAGGCACATCCGGAGTTTAAGTCAAGACCAAACAGACCGCACCCATTATTCAAGGGATTTGTCGGTGCTGCACTGGAATATCAGGATAAATAATATACTTAATATTAAAAACCGTATGTATGACAGATTTGAGATCCACCATGCATACGGTTTTATTTTTAATATTTTCGATATTCATTAATATCGTGAGCCAAAATCTTAATTCCACGGATATAATTATCAAACATGCCCTCCCGGTAACATTCCATCAGGATCATTCCCACATGGATTCCGATGATCAATCCCAGCATCCCGGCCAGACGATAACCAACCAACATAAAAACCAATGTTTCAAACGGACTCGTTCCAATACTGTCACCGATCAGCTTCGGCTCCAGCGCCTGACGCACGATCAGTACCACCACATAAATCACAGCAAGGATTGCCGCATAAGTATAGGACCCTGTAACCAGACGGTAAACTGCCCACGGCACCAACACAGTTCCTGCTCCAAAGAACGGCAGGAAATCTACGATAGCGATTACCGCAGCCAACAGTCCGCTGTAACTGATTCCCATAAAGGCAAATGGGATCACTGTGATAAAGAAGATCACGATCATAATCTGGAAATGTGCTTTGAAGTAGCCTCCAATGGCACGGATAAAGATTTTTTTTATCTTATCCCAGATGCGCTGTACTCCTGCCGGCGTGTTTTCCTGCAGAAGCTTCGTGAAATGATCCTTCTCTACTGTCATAAAGTAGGAAGCCAGGATCGTCAGTATCACATATACGAGGAAATCCATCAGGGAACTCGCCAGAGAACTTACCTTCGACAAAGAACCTGAATTTACCATTTTAAGAAGTCCGTCGATCGCCCTCTGAATATAGTCATCCAGCACATTCTCCCGCTGGTCAAATGCCAGCTTGACATCTGCCGGAATGATATTGCACTTCTGATGGAGCGACTGGAATAAATGCTGCAAGTTCTGCGTGACGGAATCGTACACCTGCGGCAGTTCTGTTACCCAGGAACTAAACTGCGTTGCCACCAGTACTGCCAGTCCATAAAATGCTGCGATCAACGCCGCCAGCACCAGAATGATCACCAAAGCCGAACCATGCTTTCTCATGATCTTGATCCGCTTCTCCAAAAAATGTATGATCGGATTGGCGATCATTGCTACGATCCACGCTACGATCAGCGGCATCAGAAACCGCACAAGCGGCGGCACCACAAAAATCAAAAGCAGAATACCTGCCAGTGCAATTCCTAAATTAACAAGGATCCGTCGATGCAAATCCCTCTGGTCCTCCATACAGATCAACCTCCCATTCTACTCTTTGCCAAGGCAAAGTGCGATCGCTGTACCAATGATAAATGTAATCACTCCCGTCACTCCGTCGATCACTGTCATACCTGCCAGAGATACACTCATAAGAATCACAACCGGAGAAGCCACCACAAGCCCCATGATACCGCTGTAAGTCAGTGCTTCATACTTCTCCATGAGCATTTCGATCAGCTTTGCCACTGCAAAAATACCAACAACCACGCCGATACCAAACGGGATCAGCACAAGACAAATGTGGACCATCTGCGGAATATCAAATGCCACCAGCGCCGTGATCAGATTTTTAACACTTCCGATCACCGGATAATAATATCCCATGGTCATGAGCATCATCGAGCCACTAACCCCCGGAATGACCATCGTTGCTGCCGCGATCACACCGACAACCACAAGCTTCAGCAAAGATACCGGTGTCAATGTCAATGCTGCATCAGCACCGTGTCCACCGAAAATCTGTAATAAAATAATAGAACCGAAAAAGATGAGAAATACAAGTCCATGGGATACTCCCAGCTTCGATCCCTTTAAATGACCGGTCAGTATCGGCACGCCTCCAAGGATCAAACCAATAAATAACATACAGGTCTGAAACGGAATATGCTCAAACATCGCTACAATGGCAAATGCCAGACCTACAATACCAATGGCCATACCCACAAAATATGGAAGCAGCGTCTTGATGCTTTTGACCGGCTGATGAAACAGATGCGTCACACTGTAGATCAGCTTATCATAGATTCCCATGGACACCATCATCGTGCCGCCGCTGACTCCCGGTATTGCATTGGCAATGCCAATCACAATGCCCCGCAGTATGTCCTTAAACAAATTCATAACCTTTTCCTCCTGATTTTTTGAGTAAACTACATTTCATTTTATGTAGTGTTCGCTAAATAAACACATCATAGCATATAATCTTTTGAGTTACAATTATTTCTGTGTTCTTCACAAAATATTAAGATTTACTCCTCTACCCATTCGGGATCATTAATGATAAAATAGGAAATATCAAGTAAGAAAGGATTATCCTATGATTAAAATAAACAAATCTATGAAACGAAAAACAACGATCATATCCTGTCTTGTGGGACTGTCTCTCTGTGTCACCCTCTGCCATCCGGCAGCTGCCATGGCCAGCGAAGTTTCCAACGATTCCATTGACCGGATCATTACCCGGACAGACCGTACCGATGATCACAATATAATCCATTCCTCTATGGAGGATTCTTCCGGGCAGACCTATACCGATTCCGGTGCAGACACCTCCGGACGCAGTCTCAAAAAGGCGGCTGAGCTGCCTTCCCATTATGATCTGCGCGACTATAACCTGACAACATCCATAAAGGATCAGGGGGTCACGAATATCTGCTGGGCTTTTTCTGTCATTAAAGCAGCGGAGTCCAACTGTATCAAAAACGGTCTTTTTTCGCCTGAAACAGCCGACTTTTCCGAAAACCACCTTGCCTGGTTTTCTTATCACCCTTCTACAGATATTTCCGATCCTACCTACCGGGATGGTATTTCCTCTGCGGCGAACACCTCCGATGCATCATTCCTTCCCAATCCATTTGCCTACGGAAGTGTTTCCGGCAACATTCCTTATGATAATGGCGGTTCTGCTCTGCTAGCCAATTTTACTCTGGCAAAATGGTCCGGTGCAGAGCTGGAAAGTGCAGCCC
>JBNMJP010000156.1:0-4968 GCA_050873905.1 Jutongia sp.
ATAAAACGGTCCAGCTGGGAATCCGGCAGCGGCTGTGTACCCGCTGCACCATAGCTGTTCTGTGTTGCAATACACAGGAATGGATTTGGCAAAGGATATGTTACACCATCCACCGTGACCTTGCGTTCCTGCAATGCCTCCAGCAAAGCCGCCTGGGTTTTCGGTGAGGTACGATTGATCTCATCGGCCAGCAGGAAATTACAATTTGCTGCTCCCGGATGATACTCAAATTCATTCGTCTTGCGGTTTAACATGGTAAATCCTGTAATATCCGACGGCATAGTATCCGTTGTGAACTGAATACGCTTGTAATCAAAGCCGATCGCTCTGGAGAATGCCAGTGCCAGTGTCGTCTTACCAACCCCCGGACAATCCTCCAACAGGATATTGCCGCCCGCATAAATGGTCATTAAAACCTTTCTGACAATATCGTCTTTACCCATAAATGCTTTTTTGACCTGTTCCATAATATGTTCTGACTGTTCAAGTATCATATTGTTAACCATGTCCTTCCTGATATCTGCAAGCCTTGCCCCGCAGTTACCGATTTATATGCATACATATTATTATCGCCGTGCCGGCTGCCGTGCTACAATCTTATCCGCATACTGCTTCCAGTCTTTCTTATAGACCGCCAAATTTTTCTCAAATACCACGATCTGGAAATCCGACGGCAGATCCGATCCCAGACTAAATTCATGTCTATCATCTGCCAACTTGAATGCCGCAGGGGTATCTCCTGCCACATATAATTTCTTTAAAGAACTGCATCTCATAAATACATTTTCATAGATTGTGTGTACATTCTCACTGATCACAAATGACGTAAGGGCTGTCTCCGCAAAGGCATACGTCCCAATCTCCTTCACTGCACTATCTGCATTAAGGTTTATCTGTGTCAGGGAGCTGCATCCGGCAAAGGTATACATCGGTATTTCCTCCAACAGATCACTCTCGATATTTACCTGCGTGATTCCCTGGCATCCGCTAAATGCATAAGCACTCAGGAAAAGCAGTCCCTGTGGCAGCGTCACATCTCCTGACAAACCGGAATTCTGGAATGCGTTTTCACCAATAGAGAACAGGTTCTCATATTGGGTAAAATCAATCCGGAATTTCTGTTTACAGTTATTAAATGTGTAGAAGATAATTTCCGCAGTATCCTCCCGCAGCTTCAGATCTCCATGAACATTGTCTGTCGCTGCCGCAAGATAGGTTCCATCAATCACTCCCTCCTGTTTATAATCGGCATAGAGATATAAACCATCCTCCGGTGTTCCCTCCAGGAAGAACTCACTGGCATATTTCAAGGAATAGATGTTGCCCGGGACTACTCCCGTATCCGGATATCCGGTCACACCTCCCACGGTAAAGGAAGTAATATGAGGACGATATCCCGCTGCAAACTCTGCTTTCTTTGCATTATATCCAATAAAGCGGATATGTTTTGCTTCTCCAAAGGCATCTTTTCCGATGGACAAGGTATCCTTCGACTGAAAAAGAATTCCCTGCAGGCCGTCACAACCCATAAACGCATGGGCATCAATGGTTTTTACGCTCTGTGGCACAACCGCTGCGATCATATCCTGACAACCGATGAATGCTCCCGGTGCTATCTCATCCAGACGCCCGTAGACAGATTCATCCACCTCAAACATCTTTAACGTCTTTGGCACCTGCAAAAGAATACGACTGTTATCCTCCAGCAGACAATAATATCCATTCCTTTCTTCCAAAAAGAGCTCTGCTGCCTTTAAGCCGTCCGGCCGCTCATCCTCCGGCCACTGCTCATAAACTGCCTTCTGAGCAAGCACCCTTGTTCCGGACTCTGCAAAACTTCCCTCTGCATTCAAAGGAACTTCATTTTCCAAAAGCACAATCTTTTCCAGACTGTCACAAACAAGACTTTTCTCTTCCAGATCTTCTACCTGGGAAGTAAGGATGATCTGATACAACTCCTTACACTGCTTCAATGCATCCTTGCGGATCACACGTACAGTATCCGGTACGATATAGGTTCCCTTTACCGTTTCCAACAGACGATATAATATGGTGCCATCCTTTGACAATACGGCACCGTCCTTTATCATCAGTGCATCGGTATCCTCCGCATCACTCATGAGACGTACAGTATCCGGTAATCTGTCTGCCCATTCTGCATAATACGTGTCATATGCTTCCGCAGGAACCCATATGATCGTATCCTTCAGATTTTCTATATTCATTTCGGGCGGCTGTTCTGTCGATAAATCTACCATCTGTATATGATTCACCGAAGGAATCGTAATCTGCGTCACTGCTTCCGGAACATCCAGTTCACGGCAGGATAACGGAATCCCCTTTATTTTGGTCTGCTCCTTATTGAACAGCACGCCATCCTGAACAGAAAAATACGCATTATCTTCCGCCACCTGATATTCTTTCCGGACGACCATATTCTCTGTACTGACCACCGCCGTGGATGCTGATAATTTAATGGTATCCAGCTCACAGGAGCCCAGATCCACCCAATGGATTCCCTGCATCACCTGCAGATCCTGTACCCCCTCCGGTATCTTTGTCAATGTCTGCAGATATTTGAGATTTGCACAATAATCAAAGTCATCCACATTAAAATACCATTTCAATTTTGCCTCATATCCCTTTGGCAGAGCTTGCGCCTCTTCCGGCATAAATGCTTTCCAACCCTTTGCGGAAGTCCGGTACTGATCCGGTACCCTGACGTCCTCTATAATGTCCTTCCACCCCGGTATAATATCGCGAATCTCCAGTTCTTTTTTCTCCTGCAGGGTACTCTTTTGTTGCTCCGTCAGATTACAATCATAATACGACAACAAGTTCAATGTACCATCATCCGGTGTCTTTTCATCTACGGATTTTTCTGCACTGTTCAGCACAAAAAATTTGTACGGTAATACCGAAAAATCATATGTGGTTTTCTGCCATGATGCACCGGCATTCTGCCGGAACAGAAACGATGCCGTAAAATCTTTCTCCGCAACATCCGGATAATCTTCAATCTTAAAATTGTCACTGAGCTGGGTCAGACGATACAAAACCTGTCCATCTTTATCTGCCACATATACGAGCACCGAGCACAGTAATTTTTCCGGTGTCAGTTCCGATCCATAGTAAACATATTCTTTCCGGTCAATATTGAAGATCGGCAGGATCATCAGCTGCAGCTTTTGCTGACTCTCATCCAGACCATCCGTAGGAAAATCCGTAATGTTTGGATAAATGCCTTCAATCAGAGAATCTCCCTTAGGCAGAGCCGGTGTTTCCTCCGGCGGCTTTGGCTTTGCCGTCGGTGCCGGTGTCGCCGTTGGTTTCACCGGTTCCGTGGGACGTTCCGACGGCGCAGCCGATGGACGATTTGGTTCCTGTGGCTGACCGGTTCTTTCCGGCGGATTCGGAGCGTGTGAATTTCCCGGCTGTGGATCTGTTACATTTCCGGGCTGATCCCCATCACCGTTACCATTGTCTCCGTCTCCATCCGACGGCTTATTATTGTTTTTCCCCGGCTGATCCGGATCTGTGGGCTGACCGGATGGATCGTTCTTGTTAATACGGATTGTTCCCTTACTTCCATCACTGGCTGTCTGGGTGATCTTTACAGGCGTTTTCTTTCCTCTCTGGTCATCCACAAATTTATTTTGCTTCCGGGCACCGGAATTTTTATTCTGTTCAAAAAGCACGGAGGAGTCCGGAATCTGGCTCATATCCAATTTTTGATCCTGTTTGTTTTTTTGCCACAGATCACTGTCTCCCGTGGAATCATCCAGATCACTTTTATTTTTGTTATTGTCATCAAAGACTACATGATTTTCCTGAATTTCTCTGGTATCCTTTGCCGGTTTATACGCTCCTTCCTTCTGATACGCGCGTACTCCCGTATAAAAGAGCATTCCAAGAACGACCCCTATAGCCAGTACCTTCATTCCCACATTGCTTTTTCTCATGGTATCATCTCATTTCTCATCCTGACGAAATACGCTTTCGCCCGGCATAAATTACTTTATTTGTCGCATCTCTTCCTTTTCTGCCAAAAATTTTCTCATCATTTCCTTCAGCGCCTCGAAATCAATCGGTTTCGCCAAATGCTCATCCATCCCCGCTTCGATTGCTTTTCTGCGGTCCTCCACAAATGCATCGGCGGACAATGCAATGATCAACACATCCCGTGCATCTTCCCTTGGAAGTGCGCGGATTGCCTGCACCGCCTCCAATCCATTCATAACCGGCATATGTACATCCATCAGGATCACATCATAATATCCCTCCGGACTTGCCTCAAAGGTATCCACGGCAATCCGGCCGTTTTCTGCATGGTCCATCTGAATGCCTTCCATCTCCAGAATACTGATTGCTATCTCCGCATTGATCTCATTATCCTCTACCAGAAGAATATGACGTCCCTCCAGAGACACCTCGGAATCATTCTCCATCGTCTGCGGCATATCCTGCTGCGTAAGCTGCGACAACATCTCCTCATCCGGCAGCCGGAACTTAAAGTAAACACTGATATTGGATCCCTTGTCCGGCAGACTGTCGATCATGATCTCGCCTCCCATAAGCTGAACGATCTGATCCGTGATCGCCATGCCAAGACCGGTACCGCCATATTTTTTCTGAATGTCTGAATTTTCCTGCTCGAACGGCCGGAACATATGACTGATAAACTCCGGCTCCATTCCTTTTCCGGTATCCTGCACACTGATCATAATATTGACCGTCTGTCCGTCACGATGCATCTGACGGAATACCACCCGTATCTCTCCCTCGCTTGTAAACTTCACTGCATTGGACAAAAAGTTAACAATGACCTGCATGATCCTCAGTTCATCACCAACGACATAACGTACATCCAGGTCCTCTCTCTCAATGACAAAGGAGACCCCCTTTGCTTCCACGGTCTTTCGAAACATATCATTTAACTGGGAACATACACTCTCCAGATCGATCACA
>JBNMJP010000157.1:0-4895 GCA_050873905.1 Jutongia sp.
GCAGACCAATGATCTCATATTCGTCTCCGCCGATCATCACGGTTCCGGATTCTGTCATGTTTTTCTTGAGATACTCTCCCTCCGGTTTCTTTTGAAAGCCATACATGATGCACACCTTGTCTCCCTCAGCATACTCCTTGTCTGAGAAATATCTGCCGTACTGGAAAATATTTTCTGTAGTCGTTCCGAACAGATAATTATAAAGGGAATCCGGGCCATAATCACCGCTGTTGACGATCCGTCCATGATCGATCAGAAAGTCTGTGTCAAACCGGTACTCTCCCTCCAGGATCCCGGTGTGGATATTCAGAAGCTTTCCTGCCACCTCCTGATCCACTTCTTTGGCAAACTTCTTGATATCGGCCGCCGTCAGATCCGGAACATCATCCCGTTTTTCATACTTTTGATCATTCAGATCCCCCATAACCGTCAATTTTCCCATCCCGTCAGCACTGTCCTGTGCACCGGAAACATATGATCCATTCAACCGGAACACGATCTCATTGGTAGCACTGCGGCTCAGCTCTTTGCGTTCTTTATATTCCCGGAACATTCCGTAGGACAGATGAATGATCAGCGTCGATGCCATGATCGTAATGATCAGAAGCACAAATATCTTCGTATAATCCTTTGCAAAGGACCTGATATTTTTTAATATGTATTTCATCAGCATACCTCCCATCTAATTTATCTTCCCCGCATTCTTTATGAAACTGCATCAAAGACTGCAAATTAGCTGAGACTGTTTTTCTTTCGTTTCCGTACAAGGAAGATTACAACCGCAATCACAAGGATACAGGCTGCGGCGATCCCCGGATAGATCATCTTAGTGATACCGGCATCTCTACTGTCATCCTCGGATTCTACATAATCATCCTTCAATTCGAGTTTCAAATTTTTCTCTGTTTTCCGGGATACCCCATCCTTCTTAGCCTTTGCAAGATAAGACAATATCTCATCCTTTTTCTCACTATAATCCTTTTGTTTAAATTTCTTCACGGTCTTTTCCAGATTCGATCCATCGCTTCCTGCCATCATATTCCCGCGATCCTTCTGATCTCTCACCTCATAGACCTTGTCCGGTGTCTCGGCATAGGTTATGAAATCAATCTCGTAAAATATCGCATCCTTCATGGTCTTTTCATCATATTTAAAATACTGATCCATGAGTTTATCATATTCAAAACGGATTTTATGATCGGTCTCGTCAATTTTAAGACTGAAATAACACAGCTTTTCCCCATTCTGCTGTGCCAGGAAATAATATTCGGCAGGTCCGCCTCCTCTATCCGCCTGATCCCATACCGTATAGATATAAAATGGATTCCGGAGCACAATTTCATCGGAATCCTTGATCTTTTTGGCAATATCCAGAAATTTATCATATGGAGACGGTATTTTGTTTGCTCTGGTCACCGCATCCGCGTCCTTATATTTCCGGTCATATTTCAACGCTTTCTTTACACTTTTTTGAAACAATGCCGGTGCATTATCAATGACCGTGTCCGGGATCTTCTCCCCATATATTCCGTCCTTCTGTACTGTCACCGTATATGCCCTGACCGGACTGATCCCCATGCCACTGATACACATCAATAAAATAACCGTAAACCCCAAAATAGTTTTTTTCATAAGCACTCCCTTCTGCCATCCCCTATTGACAACTTCAAAAATAAAATATTATACCGCTCATATAACTATTTTTATCATACAATATTATTAAGAAAAAATCTACATAAAAAACAGCACCGGTCAGAAAAAACTAACCAGTGCTGTTTTATCATATTTCTTTTATATTGCAAATATATTTCAACGCTGTCTTCTTCTCTCTCAGCTCTCAATGATCTCCGTCAATATCTGAAAGATTTCCTTTCCCTTCGGATCCTCCTCCGAAATATTCATCTCCCGCAGACATTCATGCAGACGCTTCATTTCATCTCTCTGCTGCTCAAAACGCTCCAGAAGCCCCAGTTTCTCCTCGTAGCCTTTAAGCTGCTTCGTGATCCTTTTGACAGCATCATGCACCGCCTGTCTGGAGATTTCCATCTCCTCGGCGATCTCTGAGATCGAATAGTCCTCCTGGATATACGCCTCAAAAATACGCCTGTTATTTTCTTTTAGTAATGCACCATAAAAATCATAGAGCATGGAAAGATATACTCTCTCCTCCAGCCGCTGTTCAATACTTTGCTCCTGTCCCCGCGTCACGTCTGTTTCCTCACTTATTTGCTCAGGAACTCATCAATTCCCTTTGCTGCTGCTTTACCGGCACCCATTGCAAGGATTACGGTTGCGGCACCTGTTACGGCATCACCACCGGCATATACGCCTTCCTTCGTGGTCTGTCCGTTTTCTTCCTCCGCAATGATACATTTTCTCTTGTTGATCTCCAGTCCCTTTGTGGTAGAAGAGATCAGTGGGTTCGGGCTGGTACCCAAAGACATGATAACGGTATCTACGTCAAGAGTAAACTCAGAGCCTGCAATCTCCACAGGTCTTCTTCTGCCTGACTCATCCGGCTCACCAAGCTCCATACGGATACATGTCATTCCCTTTACGCTTCCATTCTCGTCTACAAGAATCTCTGTCGGATTTGTGAGAAGATCAAATACGATACCCTCTTCTTTTGCATGATGTACCTCTTCCACTCTGGCAGGAAGCTCTTCCTCACTACGACGATATACGATATGAACCTCAGCGCCCAGACGAAGTGCTGTTCTTGCTGCGTCCATTGCTACGTTACCACCACCAACGACAGCAACCTTCTTGCCGGCGATGATCGGTGTATCATATTTATCATCAAAAGCTTTCATCAGGTTACTTCTGGTCAGATACTCGTTTGCAGAGAATACACCGTTGGCATTCTCACCCGGAATACCCATGAATCTCGGAAGACCTGCTCCGGAACCAACAAATACCGCATCAAAGCCCTCGTCGTTCAGAAGCTCATCAATCGTTGTTGCCTTACCGATAACAACATTTGTCTCGATCTTTACACCAAGTGCCTTTACATTCTCTACCTCAGCCGCTACGACACGATCCTTTGGCAGACGGAACTCAGGGATTCCATAGGAAAGAACACCACCGGCCTTATGAAGTGCCTCAAAAATAGTTACATCATAGCCAAGCTTTGCCAGATCACCGGCACAGGTCAGACCTGCAGGACCGGAACCGATCACAGCAACCTACTTGCCTTTCTTCTCTGTAGCAGGCTCCGGCTTGATGCCCTGCTCTCTTGCAGTATCAGCCACATAACGCTCCAGCTTACCGATGGAAACGGCGTCACCCTTGATACCGCGAACACACTTGGACTCACACTGGCTCTCCTGTGGACATACACGGCCACAGACAGCAGGAAGTGCGGAATATTTGCTGATCACCTTATAAGCACCGGCTACATTATCCTCTCCCACTTCCTTAATAAATCCAGGAATATCAATATTTACAGGACATCCCTGAACACAGCGTGGATTCTTACACTGCAGGCAGCGTGTTGACTCTGCCATTGCCTCTTCTTTATTATATCCCAGACAAACCTCATCGAAGTTTGTGGCACGTACCTTTGGATCCTGCTCTCTGACAGGAATTCTCTTCATAACATCTACTTCCATATCTATCCTCATTTCTGCATGCGATTTTCATAGTTTCTATTAAATCTGTCCGTTCTTAGTGACACTGGCCACATCCGCCGTGATGTGTGTCGCCTTCCTCGAATTTCAGCTTTGCACGGCCTTCCTCGGTCTTGTACATAGCCTGACGCTTCATTGCCTGATCAAAATCTACCAGATGACCGTCAAACTCCGGTCCATCTACACAGGCAAACTTGATCTCGTCACCAACCTGCAGACGGCATGCTCCACACATACCGGTTCCGTCTACCATGATTGGGTTCATGCTGACGATCGTAGGAATATTCATTTCCTTTGTCAGCAGGCAGACAAATTTCATCATGATCATTGGTCCGATCGCTACAACCTTTGTGTAGCTCTTTCCCTGTGCATAAAGATCCTTGATCTTGTCACAGCCATTTCCCTTGAACTCATAGGAACCATCATCTGTTGCAATGTAAAGATTTGCTGCAACCTTACGCATCTCATCCTCAAGGATCAGAATATCCTTTGTTCTGGCACCGATGATAACATCAACATCCACACCGTGCTCCTTCATCCATTTTACCTGTGGATATACCGGTGCAGTACCAACACCACCGCAGACGAACAGGATCTTTTCCTTCTTTAACTCGTCTAACGGCATCTCGATCAGCTCAGAAGGGCATCCGAGAGGACCTACGAAATCCTCAAAGCTCTCTCCGACCTCATATTCTGCCATCTCCATTGTGGAAGCTCCTACCGTCTGAAAAACGATGGTAACTGTCCCCTTTTCCCTGTCATAATCGCAGACAGTCAGTGGAATACGCTCTCCTTCCTCATCCATTTTTACAATGACAAACTGTCCGGGCTGACAGTGCTTTGCCACTCTGGGTGCCTCAATATCCATAAGCCAGATATTGTTGGCAAGATACTCTTTTTTTAGAATTTTAAACATAATGAGCCTCCATTTTCTTGTGTGATACAGCCTTTTCTATCAAAAACTCATAGAAAACGCTAATTTATATCATCAGCATTTCCCAATAGAAAACGCTGATAAATCCTTACATGTTGATAAATAACTGTTGGAATACCTGTGATCATCACTGACATTGTCTCCAAACCATTCCGGCGGAATAAAGTCCTTTGCATCCCGGCTGTCCGCAAACTCTACCTCAATAAAGACAAGCCCCTCCAGCACTCCATGAAAAATATCCAGTTCTCCGGTATGTCCGTCCGGCAGCGGGGTAATATAGCGGTCCTTCCGGATCAGATTGCCGTCCGTTTTCTCTCTGAGATGCTCATAAC